>CAMWWJ010000105.1 GCA_947177925.1 uncultured Lachnospiraceae bacterium | reverse complement strand
TATAATAGCCATGGGTTATAATGCCAACATAGATTTAATTCATACAAAACAAGTATGAAAATAGGAAAAGGTGGTAACCATGATGAAAAATGAAACAATACGAATTGTAAAAGCAGAATACATAAAAAAGGAGTATCGAATGTGCTGCCCTTGTCAATAGCAGGTACATAGAAAGCAATAACGAAATCAAAAAATAAAGAACAGAGGCAGTCAGCCGGATAGGAGAACATATTATGAGTGAAAAAATAACAAGAGAAAACAGAAAGTTAAAATTTGAAACATTACAATTACATGTAGGTCAGGAAAAGCCGGATCCGGTAACGGATGCAAGGGCAGTTCCCATTTATCAGACATCTTCTTATGTATTTAAGAATTCCGATCATGCAGCGGCTCGCTTTGATCTTACAGATGCCGGAAATATATATGGCAGACTTACTAATCCTACGGAGGATGTATTTGAAAAAAGAATTGCAGCTTTGGAAGGAGGCGTTGCAGCTTTGGCAGTAGCTTCCGGAGCAGCAGCAATTTCCTATACTTTCCAGAATCTGGCAAAGGCAGGAGAACATATTGTGGCTGCAAAAAATATTTATGGCGGTACCTATAATTTATTGGCCCATACACTTCCTGAATATGGAATTACAACAACCTTCGTGGATCCTTTCAATTATGAAGAAGTGGAAAATGCTATTGTGGAAAATACGAAAGCGGTATTCATTGAAACATTAGGAAATCCCCGTTCTGAGGTAGTGGATATTGAAACCCTTGCAAACATTGCCCATAAACATAATATCCCCCTTGTCATTGACAATACCTTTGCAACTCCTTACCTTGTAAGACCGATTGAATATGGTGCGGATATTGTAGTGCATTCTGCCACCAAATTTATAGGAGGACATGGTACTACGATAGGCGGTGTCATTGTTGACAGCGGGAAGTTTGACTGGGAGGCAAGCGGAAAGTTTCCTTCTCTGACGGAGCCAAACCCAAGCTACCATGGAGTAAGCTTTACAAAAGCAGTGGGTCCCGCAGCATTTGTCACAAAGATTCGTGCTATCTTATTAAGGGATACCGGAGCTACTCTGTCGCCATTCCATGCATTTTTCTTCTTACAGGGCTTAGAAACATTATCTCTCCGGGTGGAACGTCATGTGGAAAATGCCTTGAAAGTAGTAGAATATTTAAACAATCATCCGCAGGTAGAAGAAGTACATCATCCTTCTGTTACAAAGGATGAAAGCCAGAAGGCATTATATCAAAAATATTTTCCAAATGGAGGAGGTTCTATTTTTACCTTTGAGATTAAGGGTGATGCCAAGAAAGCAAAAGATTTTATTGATAATCTGGAGTTGTTTTCGCTGCTTGCCAATGTGGCAGATGTAAAATCCTTAGTGATTCATCCGGCGTCCACCACTCATTCACAGTTAAATGAAGCAGAACTGTCAGAACAGGGAATCAAGCCCAATACCATCCGCTTATCCATTGGTACGGAAAATATTGATGATATCATCCAGGATCTGGAAGAGGCATTTAAGGTAGTGGGAGAATAAAATACCATATATAATATTTGATAAATAAATATGAAAAAGAAGTAGTAAGAAAGAAAAGAGGAATAAACAATGGCTGACATAGCAAAAAAATTAACGGAACTGATTGGACACACCCCGCTTTTAGAGCTGAGCAATTATGAAAAAAAGAATGATTTGGGTGCGAACATCATTGCGAAGCTTGAGTATTTCAATCCTCTTGGCAGCGTAAAGGACAGAGTTGCCAATGCCATGATCGAACAGGGCATCAAGGAGGGGAAGATTAATCAGGATACCGTACTCATTGAGCCTACCAGCGGCAATACCGGTATAGGTCTTGCGTTTGTAGCAGCATCTAAGGGGTTGAGGCTTGTGCTTACTATGCCGGATACCATGAGTATTGAACGGAGAAGGATCGTATCCGCACTTGGAGCAGAGGTAGTACTGACCCCCGGTGCAGAAGGAATGAAAGGCGCCATTGCAAAAGCACAGGCGCTGGTAGAGGAATATGGAAACGCCGTTATTTTACAGCAATTTGAAAATAAAGCAAATCCTGCGATCCACAGAGCAACCACAGCAGAGGAAATCTGGGCAGATACAGACGGGAAAGTGGATATTTTTGTAGCAGGTGTGGGAACAGGCGGTACGGTTACCGGTACAGGTGAAGTATTAAAGGCCAAAAATCCAGAGGTGAAGATTGTAGCAGTAGAGCCTGCAGGCTCTCCAGTCCTATCCGGAGGAAATCCGGGTCCCCATAAGATTCAGGGAATTGGAGCCGGTTTCGTTCCAGGAGTCATGAATTTAGATATCGTAGATGAAATATTGCAGATTGAAAACGAAGATGCCTTTGCAGCCTCACGGGCAGTAGCCAAATCAGAAGGACTCTTAGTGGGAATATCATCCGGCGCTGCCCTTCATGCAGCAACCGTACTCGCAAAGAGACCGGAAAACAAAGGGAAAAATATTGTAGTATTACTGCCGGATACAGGGGAAAGATACTTATCCACCGCCCTGTTCGAATAAAAAATGACAGACTGAGCATCAGCCCGGATGAAGTGTGCTGATGCTCTTTTTTTACCTGAAAAACTGATGGAGCTATCCGGCGGAAGAAGGAGGAAGAAGAGAATGAAACGAATTTTATGCTTTGGAGATTCCAATACATATGGCTATAAGCCGGACGGAAGCGGAAGATATGACGATGGTGTCAGATGGACAGGCCGCTTACAACATATGCTTGGAGAAGAATATCAAATATTGGAGGAGGGACTTTGCGGGAGGACTACTGTGTTTGAGGATGCCCTTTGGGATAACCGGAAAGGAAGTCGGATACTTCCCATGCTTTTGGAAACCCACAATCCTCTTGATCTGGTCATCATCATGCTTGGCACCAATGACTGCAAAAGGAGATACCAGGCTTCTGCAAAAGTAATTGGAAAAGGGATGGAGCAATTAGTTATTCAGGTAAAGGAAAAGACGGAAAGAAACACAAAGCTTCTTCTTGTATCCCCTATACACATGGGGAAAGGGGTTGGAGAAGAGGGATTTGACGGGGAATTTGATGAAAACTCGGAAAAAACCGTAAAACAATTGAAGGATGAATATGAAAAAATTGCTTTACATTATCATTGCGCTTTTCTCTCAGCAAGTGACTTTGCCCTGCCAAGTCAGGTGGATCGGGAACATTTGGATGAAACTGGCCATGAAAAGCTGGCTTTAGCAGTGTATGAGAAAGTTAGGGAGATTCTTTAATCAGATTTCTTCCCCGTTAAGATAGAAAGTTCCATAAGAGTCTGCTATAATATTTCATAAAAAAGCAAGAGGTGAAATTCATGTACGATGCAATCATCATTGGCGCCGGAGTCATCGGTGCTGCCGTGGCAAGGGAACTATCCAGATATCAGTGCAGCATTCTTGTATTGGAAAAGGGAGAGGATGTGTGCGTGGGAACCTCCAAGGCAAACAGCGCTCTGGTTCATGCCGGCTTTGATGCAAAGTCTGGAAGCATGAAAGCAAAATATAATGTTCGGGGCAGTCTGATGATGGAGGAGCTTTGCAGGAAGTTAGATGTGCCTTACGAACGAAACGGCGCTCTGGTGCTGGCATTTTCACAGGAAGAAACGGAAACACTGGTGAGATTAAAAAGGCAGGGGGAAGAAAATGGAGTAAAGGACCTTGCCATTTTGGAAAAAGAACAGCTTGGAAAGAAGGACCCTGATTTGTCCAAAGAAGCAGTGGCAGCATTGTATGCTCCAACAGCAGCTCTTGTATGTCCTTTTCTTCTGACAATCGCTCTTGCTGAAAATGCCAATGTAAATGGATGCGAGTTTTTGTTTGAAAAAGAAGTAACTCATATTCAAAAAGCCGGAGAGGGATATGAAGTAAAAGTAAGCAGTCCGGCAAATCCCGGAAGGCAGGAAAGCTATCTGGGTAAAAATATCATAAACTGCGCAGGACTTTATAGTGATAAGCTTCATAACATGGTGAGCAAAAAGAGCTATCAGATCACTCCGGTAAAAGGTGAATACTGCCTCTTGGATAAAAGCGAAGGCACATCCGTTTCCTCTACCTTATTCAAGGTGCCGGGAAAAATGGGAAAAGGGGTTTTGGTCACAAGGACCGTACATGGAAATATCCTGTTAGGACCAACGGCGGAAAGTATTTCGGACAAAGAAGAAACAGCAACCTCGAAAGAAGGATTGAAAAGAGTTCTGATGGATACAAAGCATACGATTCCTGATTTAAATACCGGAATGGTGATTACCTCTTTTGCGGGATTAAGGGCCCACGAAAGAAACGGTGACTTTATCATAGGAGAAGCAGAAGATGCCCCTTGTTTTTTTGATGCAATAGGGATTGAATCCCCTGGTCTTTCAGCGGCTCCGGCCATAGGCATGGCTCTTGCCGAAATGGTGGCAGAAAAAAATAATTACCCGAAAAAAGAAAGATTTCAGGAAGAAAGAAAAGGAATTACAGCCTTTGCAGCTCTTTCCCCTGCAGAAAAAGAAGCGATTGTGAAAGAAAAGCCGGCTTACGGCAATATGATCTGCCGTTGTGAGATGATTACCGAAGGGGAGATTTTAGAGGCTATCCACAGGCCTTTGGGAGCAAAAAGCCTGGACGGCTTAAAACGGAGAGTGCGGACAGGAATGGGCAGATGTCAGGGTGGTTTCTGTACACCGAGGCTGGTGGAAATACTGGAAAGGGAATGGGGTATAAGTAAGCTCCTGCTTACCAAAACAGGAGGAAACTCCAGACTGCTGACAGATGAAAACCGATAGAGCAGATGATTTTAAGGAAAGCCGGCAAGTGAGAATAGCAGGCAGCGACAGTGGATGTCAGACGGAAAGTCAGGAGGTTAGCATATGCTACAATATGATTTGGTCATAATAGGCGGAGGACCGGCAGGATTAGCGGCGGCTGACTCTGCAAGGGAAATGGGAGTTCAGAGCATATTGATTCTGGAAAGAGAAAATAAACTGGGCGGCATTTTAAACCAGTGCATTCATACGGGCTTTGGGCTTCATACCTTCCGGGAAGAGCTTACAGGGCCGGAATATGCCGCCCGTTACATTGATAAAATCCGGCAAAAAGAGATAGAATATAAAGTGTCCGCAATGGTAATTGATATTACAAGGGACAAACAAGTGACAATCATGGAAAAGGGAACGGGGCTTGTTACCATTCAGGCAAAAGTCATCGTATTGGCAATGGGATGCAGGGAACGGCCAAGAGGCGCATTGAATATTCCGGGATACCGTCCGGCAGGAATCTATTCGGCAGGAACGGCACAATACTTTGTAAATATAGATGGAATCATGCCTGGAAAAGAAATCGTCATATTAGGCTCCGGTGACATAGGATTGATTATGGCCAGAAGGCTCACTCTGGAAGGAGCAAAGGTAAAATGCGTGGCGGAAATCATGCCGAAATCAGGAGGGCTTCAGAGAAACATCGTACAATGTCTGGAGGATTTCGGGATTCCCTTAAAGCTAAGCCATACTGTCACCTATATTCATGGAAAAGAAAGAATAGAAGGAGTCACCTTATCAAAGGTGGATGCAAATCTGGAACCGGTTCCCGGTACAGAGGAATTTGTTCCCTGTGATACTCTTTTGTTGTCTGTAGGATTGATTCCCGAAAATGAATTAACAAGAAAACTGGAGGTTCCCATGGATGAAAAAACAAAAGGGCCTGTAGTAACCCCGGAGATGGAAACAGCTCTGCCGGGTGTATTTGCCTGCGGCAATGTGGTTCATGTACATGATCTGGTAGATCATGTATCACAGGAAGCCAAAAAAGCGGGAGAAAATGCGGCAAGGTATATTTTGGAGGAAAAGACATGACAGAGAAGAAAGAATTAACCTGTATTAAATGTCCCAGAGGCTGCGGAATCCTGGTGGAGACAGAGCAGGGCAGAATCGTTTCTATTTCCGGCAACCAATGCAAAAACGGAAAAGAGTATGCCGAAAAAGAAGTGACGGCCCCTACCAGAGTGCTTACCACTACCGTAAAGGTATTGTCTGGAACGGAAAAGGTGGTAGCAGTAAAATCAAAAGAAGAGATTCCAAAGGAAAAGCTGCTTCCCGCCATGGAGCAGATTAAGGAGATAACCGTGGAGGCTCCCGTAATCCTTGGGGAAACCATACTGGAGGATTTGTGCGGCACCGGAATCCCATTAGTGGCAACAGCCTGTGTGACACGAAAAAGAGACAAAACAATCTAAATTACAACAAAAAATGACTGCCCTCGAAAGGCAGCCTTTTTTTTATCTTATTGCCATTTATAGAATAGGAAATAAAATATGAAGAAACGTGGGCAAGAGGATTCGAACCCCCGACCTTTTGGTCCGTAGCCAAACGCTCTATCCAGCTGAGCTATGCCCACAAATAAAATCTTCGTTTTGAAACATATCCGAAACGACATGAATTATTTTACAATGGTTTCTGGCTGTTGTCAAGAGATAATGCGTTCACTCTTGTAAAAAAGTGAAATTCTGCTAAAATGAAAGGAAAATAAGCGAATAAAAGGTTGAATACACAGATGAATAAATGGAAAAAAATATGTTATGGCGCTCTTCCCTTTTTAGCCGCCATGATGCTTATGTATATACTTACCTTTTTGTTTCTCATGGGAAGCGGATTTGCATGGGGGCTGTTTCATTTTGAGCAGATAAAGGCAGATGACTACGGATTTGCCGGACTGTTTGCGGATGAGGCATGGCTGGGGGAAGTCCAGATTCTCGGAAGCTGTTTTGTTTATATAGTATTTCTTTTTGTATTTGGCATTTGGTATAAAAAGAAATTTTCCCCTTCGGAGCACGCGGTAGTACGGATAGGGAACCTTCCCCTGCTTGCAGGCATTCTTGTGTTCGGTACATCCGTGCAATGTTTTTGCAGCTATGCCCTGAATCTGATTCTGCCGCTGTTTCCTGAGACGAACAGAAGATATACGGAGCTGATGGACAGCATGGGGACCGGAAAAGGAATCGTGCCTCTTTTATATATGGGAATTCTGGCGCCTGTTGTGGAGGAGTTGATTTTCAGAGGGCTGGTTCTTGGGTACGAAAAGAGAGAGCTTCCTTTCTGGTGTGCCAATTTCATTCAGGCGTTTCTTTTCGGGTTGTATCATCAAAACATCGTACAATTTGTCTATGCCTTTTGCATAGGGATTTTTCTGGGATATCTATGCCAAAGGCTGCAATCACTGAAGCTGGTCATGCTGATTCACGGGGTGATCAATATAAGCGGGAACCTGATTGCTTATTTTAAGCTGGATTTCCTCACAGGGGGCAAAACGGCTATGGTTATGGGGATGTTGGCGAGCATGATTTTTGCTGTCGCTTCCTGGCTGTATCTGCTTTGTGGTAAGGGGAAATTTGTTTCAGACACAAA
Source organism: uncultured Lachnospiraceae bacterium (assembly GCA_947177925.1). Taxonomy (GTDB): domain Bacteria; phylum Bacillota; class Clostridia; order Lachnospirales; family Lachnospiraceae; genus RGIG3040. The sequence continues at coordinate 2,829 of CAMWWJ010000105.1, read as the reverse complement.
AGGATTATAAATGGAAAATAGGAGAAGAATCATACATGAATACATTGGAAAGCATGAAAAAAATCATATGGAAGGCATCCATGCTCTTGTTTTTGGGACTGCTTCTTTTTGTTTTTTATTATTCCATGTCAGACTGGAATTCGGCTCCTTTTTTCATGGAAAAATTTTCTGCCTTTGAAAGAATGCTCATTGCGGTTCCTGGAATTTTTCTATTGTTTTTTGTTTTTGCTGTCATAAAAGGATTTATATGGAAAAAGGATGAGAAGCAGCTGAAAAAAGCGGCCCTGATACTGCTTCTTATCTATTTCTTTCTTCAACTTGCCTATCTGTCTGCCATGAAGGTAGGGCTTCGCTACGATGCCTTAAAAACCTTGGACGAAGCAGTCAGCGCATGTAAGACAGGGCAGATATCCCCAGAGCATCTGGATGGCTATTTCGCAAGATATACCAATAACTATCCGATACTTTTTCTTACAATAGCGTTGCTGAAGCTTTTCCGGCTTTTTGGAATTGCGGGAGAGCAATATGGGAATGGGGTTGCACTGCTTGGTATTGTGAACATAGTCATGATTGATCTGGGCATATATTTTGGCTGGAAACTGGTGGGGAAAATAAAGGGACAAAAAACAGCATTCCTTTCCCTGCTGTTTGCTGTCTGCAATCCGGTTTTTCTCATCTGGACACCTTTTTACTACACCAATACGGTGTCTATGGGACTAATGATGGCGGGACTTTACGGAAGCTGGCTGCTGTTTGAAAAGGAGAGCAGTCCTTTTGGCAGATGGAAGGACTGGCTTACCGCATTCTTATGCGGAATGGCATTGTGGGCAGGCTGCAGCATAAGAGCTACCGTATTTATTACGGTAATAGCCCTGACAGCATATTTTGTGTTGAAAAAAGCTGAAAAAAAAGAAGAGCTGATAACGAAGCTTTTCTTTCTGTTTCTTGGAGCGCTTTTCGTGGCGGCCGTCGGAAAAACAGCGGAAAAAAAATACATTTCCTTTGAAACCCGTGATACGGCATTTCCGCCGGTGCACTGGATTGCAATGGGCGCAGGCGGACAGGGAGTCTACAACATTGTGGATGAGTATTACACAATGGGATTTGAAACAAAGGAAGAAAAGGTAAAGGGGGATGTGGCGCTTTTAAAGGAACGGATAGGACAACTGGGAGCAGCGGGATGCGGAAAGCTGATGCTTGATAAGCTGAGGCTGACCTGGTCGGACGGAAGCGGAGGTTATCTGTCAGAGCTGGGAGTAAGCCAGAGCTATCTGTCTGTCCATAAGTATTTTTTGGGAGGGAAATCGGATTTTTTAGGGGCATATGGTGCTGTTTTCCATAGCTTTTCCCTGATATTGACAGCAGTCAGCGCCTTTCTTTACATCCGGAAGAAGAACATTGATTTTTTCTATATTGCAAGCCTGAATCTTTTAGGAGGATTTCTGTTCCATATGCTTTGGGAAGCGGGGACGATTTACAGCATTGGCTTTATGACGCTTTTTCCTCTTTCCATGATAGGGGGCTTTGAATATCTGGAAGAGGCAATAAGAAGAAAGAGCGGGAAAAAAGCAGCTTATTTCTGGATTGTTCCGGCAGCAGGATTATTGCTTTTGTTTATGGTGAAAAACCGGGTGTTCTGCAGGCAGGGCTATATTACAAATGAGGCAACCGTAAATCAGTTCTTATATCAGTGTGACGAAACGGAGCTGCTTTCGGAGAATGAACTGTACGTGCAGACCTTTATGGGAGATAAATGCTTTAACCGGCTTGGAATCCAGGTGAAAAACCAGTTAGGAGAAAGCAACTCTGCCACTTATCATGTAATGCTTTTAGATGATAAAAAAAAGATTCTGGCGGAACAGGAAATCCGCGGGGGAGAGATAACAGGCTACCAGTTTGTAACCCTGTCCTTTGATCCGATTGATGGCGGGAATGCAGAAGGCTGTTTTTACGTGATTGTGGAAAAGACTGGAGGAAGCAGCGGGGAAGGGCTGACTTTTTTATCCTATCAGACGGGAAATTATGATGCATATAAAAAGGGGGAGCTTATCATCTACAGGGGCATGAACGGACGGGAATTTATGGCGGAACGCACAGAAGCCTTGCAGGGAGAAAGGGAGGAGGCAGAGTCTCCTTTGTTTAGAGACCTGGCATTTTGTGTGTATCAGCAGGAAGAAGCCCCTTACTTTGGAGGGAAGTAAAAGAAGCGGCAAATGATTATGAAAGAAAAAGTGTCAGTTCAAAAAGACCTGAGGCGCCCTGCTCCTTTTTTTCAATATTCTTTAATTCCATAAGAATATAATCTTCCCTGACGGAAAGCAGATTCTGAAAAATCTGTCCGGCCCGGTCTATGGAAGGGGAAATGCTCTCATAGCAGGCATAGTCCTGTTTCGGAAGCTTTCTTAAAATACAATTGCTGTGGGGAAGACTGTCTTTCGTGCTGTCAAAATCAAGTTTTTTATAAGCTTCATCCTCTACGATATGAATGAATACGTATTTTTTTGTGATGCCCTTTGTGCAATGATAGAGAATGCCTGAGGGATAGCAGGATTTCAAGCCTGCTTTCTGGGCGGCTACTAATAATTCCAGCAACTTTGGGTTATGATTTTGAGAAGAAGTGGATTCATCAAAGGGAACAAGTAAAATTATGCGTTTTGGAAGCTGCTTTATGGTATAGGCATTAGAAGCGGTCTCACGGGATTCTAACATGGTAAGCGTCTGCTGAAGAGCTTCCAGACGCCTGCTGATTGAATGGATCTTTTTTTCTGCCAGAAGCTTTCCGTCAAAAAGCAGATTGGAAAGCTGCAGGGCGCCGGAGGCATCCTTGTA
>CAMWWJ010000104.1 GCA_947177925.1 uncultured Lachnospiraceae bacterium | reverse complement strand
TTATCGGAGTCTGTATGGGCATCGGGATGTTTAAGGGCATTCTGGCTTCTGCCCCGGACATTTCCAGCCTGAGCGTGGTTCCTTCCGGATATGCCACAATCGTCTATGACTGCAATGGCAACCAGATTACCAAACTGATTTCCGAAAATTCCAACCGAAGCTATGTATCCAAGGATTTGATTCCTCAGGATCTGGCAGATGCTTTTGTGGCAATTGAAGACCAGAGGTTTTATGAACATAACGGGATTGACATTAAAGGAATCGCAAGAGCCGGTTTCAAGGCTTTAAAAGAAAGAAACCTCTCTGAAGGCGCCAGCACCATTACCCAGCAGCTTTTAAAAAATAATGTATTTGAAAACTGGGTGGATGAGGCTAAGATGCAAAGCATCAAACGTAAGATTCAGGAACAGTATCTTGCCCTGGAGTTAGAAAAGCAATATAAGGAAAAGTACGGCGAGCGTGGAGCAAAAGAAACGATTTTGGAGCTTTATATGAACACCATCAACCTTGGACAAGGTACTCTCGGGGTACAGGCTGCTTCCCAGCGTTACTTTAATAAGCCGGTTTCCCAGCTCAATTTATCCGAATGTGCGGTCATTGCGGCAATTACCCAGAATCCTTCCAAATACAATCCTATTTCCCATCCGGAATACAACATGGAAAGGCGCGAAAAGGTATTGAATGACATGGAAGAACAGGGCTATATCACTGCTGAAGAAAAAGCCGGGGCACTTGCGGATAATGTCTATGCCCGGATTGCTTCCGTCAACGAAGTAACAAGCGTCCAGAAGGTCAATTCCTATTTTGTGGATGAGCTGACGGAACAGGTCATTGAAGCATTAAAGGAAGAAAAAGGCTACAATGAAACCCAGGCATATAACCTTCTATACAGCGGCGGACTTTCCATATACACCACCCAGGATCCCGACATCCAGAAAATCTGTGACGAAGTATTCAGCAGTGAAGAAAACTATCCTTCCGATGTAAAATGGTACTTAAATTATGAACTTACCATTCAAAAATCAGATAATACGTTGGAAAATCACAGCACTGAAATGCTGAGAACTTATTTTAAAAACAACAATCCTAATTTTAACCTGATTTTCTCATCCCAGGATGCCGCTTATGCTGCTGTTGACGAGTACAAGGCTTCCGTTATGGGAAGCGGAGACACGGTTCAAGGAGAAAATATTACTTTGACTCCCCAGCCACAGGTTTCCATTACCGTTCAGGATCAGCATACCGGTTACGTATTAGCCATGATAGGCGGAAGGGGCGCCAAAACGGCCAGCCGTACTTTGAACCGCGCAAGCAATACTATGCGCCAGCCCGGTTCTACCTTTAAGATCCTTGCCGTTTATGCACCTGCTTTAGACAGTGCCGGACTGACTTTGGCAACGGTACAGAATGATGCACCTTATAACTATGCGGACGGACGGCCTGTATCCAACTGGTACGGCAACAATTATAAAGGACTTTGCTCCCTCCGCTACGGAATTGAACAATCCTTAAATATCGTTGCCGTGAAAACACTGACTCAGATTACTCCACAACTTGGTTTCGACTATTTAAGGAATTTTGGCTTTACCACTCTTGTAGACAGCCGTGAAACAGAAAACGGCATCCTGTCGGATATCAATCAGTCCACCGCTCTTGGAGGGCTTACCGATGGTGTGACAAATATGGAATTAAATGCAGCTTACGCTGCCATTGCCAATAACGGCACTTACTTAAAGCCCACGCTCTTTACCAGGATCGTGGATCATGACGGAAATGTAATCATAGACCATACACAGCCTGAAAGCCATCAGGTAATCAAGGAAACCACTGCTTTTCTGTTAACAGATGCCATGACGGATGTGGTGACAAAGGGAACCGGTGCTTCTGTAAACTTCGGAAATATGGCAATTGCCGGCAAGACAGGTACTTCCTCCAAATATGTGGATGTATGGTTTGCAGGCTATACGCCCTATTATACAGCTACTACCTGGGCAGGCTTTGATAATAACGTATATTTATCTACTTCTCAGGAGAAAAATCTTGCAAAGACCCTTTGGAGAGCTGTTATGTCCAGAATACACGAAGGTCTTCCAAATGCAAGCTTTGAAAAACCGGATGATATCGTAACTGCTACGGTATGTTCCAAATCCGGCAAGCTCCCTATTGCCGGCGTATGCGACGGCACACATACAAGCGAATACTTTGCAAAAGGCTCCATTCCTACTGATACATGCAATGTACATTATCAGGGACAGGTATGTGCCGCTACCGGAAAGGCTGCACTGCCTACCTGTCCATATCAGGTTCCCGGCGTATTGACTCTGCCGCCTGATGATGACGGAAATTCCTCTATTCGCTACTGCGAGCATACTGCAGAATACTTTGCAGACCCTGCCAATGCGGCAAATATCGCAGCGCAGCAGGCTGCACAGCAACAGGCCGCACAACAGCAGCAACAGGAACAACAACAGCAACAGCTTCAACAACAACAGCAGCAGCTTCAAGATAATACCCAACAGCCTCCTGCAGAATAGTATTTCGTCCATGCAGAATTTGTTTATTACAATTGCAAAGAAACAGCCCCGGAAACATTTTTCCGGGGCTGTTTCTAATATAGATTTGTTTTAAAACAACCAATCCTTTAATAAGAAGATTATTGATAAAAAGTGATTTCCACATCTTCTTTCTGAAGATCCATATCTGCCTTTAACAGCATATCCGGAATCTGCTCCTGCCATTTCCAATAAGGACTTGAAGACATTGGTATCAGATAATCATTTCCTGAAACATCAAAAGTAAAACGGTGCTCTCCAAATTCCAGACTCATCTTCTCTCCCGTTACATTCCCTTTTACGGAAATCCCTATATAGGAAATTTCTTTTCCGCTTATGGGCTTTTCCAATACAAGCTGCAGTCCGTTTTCCGTCTGTAACTTTGTATAAGGAAGCGATACTCTTTGAAGCTTTGTAACGCTGTCAGCAGCAGCCCAGACAGCCGGCAGTCCTGCCAGATATTCTCGATGCATAAGCGCTGCAAATGCTTCTCTTCCATCCCTGCTTCCCTGTACCTTATTTTCGCCTTTTATCATATAAATCACGTTTTCATACTGATAAGGCTCATATCCTTCCTCCAGCACATATTCATACAATTTCATTGCCCGCAGGCTTAAAGGTACATCATCCAGCTTAATATAGGGGGCAATTAAAATCAGCCTTGGAGGATTTTTCTTTAATTCTTCAATTGCATGTACATTTAACAGTTCATTGCTGATGTTATAGCCCGATGTACAGGACATTCCCGTTTCCCGGTCTAAAATAACCGTCTGTGCAATTCCGTTTGTCAAATCCAGATAAGCCCTTCCGCCATCTAATGACTGAGATAATACATATTCCACATTGTTCAGACTATTCAATGTATTTCCTCTGACAAATCCGCTTCCTATCCTTTTCAGCCCGGTCTGTTCCCCTGAAATATAAACAATGGGGTCCTCCACTGTTTTTCCTCCTATTTCTGTTTCCAGAGCGGCAGGTATCTGCCCGGAGGGAAGAACATTTTCCTTTGTTAAAAGCAATGTATCATTAGCTGCCATAACTAAAAAACCAGACAGGAATAAGCAGACTGCCTTTTGAGATCTTCCTCTTATTTCATCTGCGGCTTTTTTACTCATAATAAAAATCAAAACCAGCGCAAGAAAGAAGATTCCCAGTATTTTAGCCCGAAGCCCTTCTTCATAACGCACATAAGCATAGTTAGCCAGCACCAGGGAGCTTAGAATCAAAGTAGCCGCTTCCATATAGGCTGAATAGTACAGGCAGATGCCAATAGCCCCTACCACACAAAAAGCCTTTAAGAAAAAGGTGCCCTGTGTATTTAAAAAGCCGGGAATAAAGTAGGAGGCGGCTTCCTTTACCTCCTTTAGCATTTCCATGCCATTTACATAGAGAGTGGTTCCTGTATTTTCCCGAAGATATATGACAATTTTCAAAAACAAGGGAATAAAGCAGATTCCAATGACCATCAGCATCCCATAGCTTATAAGCAGCTTCCTCCGCTTTTCCTTCCAAAAGAAAGGCAGCTCTTTTCGCGTCTCTTTTATGACTCTGAATAAAACGGAAGGCAAAAAGCCAAGGGCTGCCGCTCCGCCCAATGAGGCATTCCAGCCAATGGCAAGTATGGATAAAAGCACCCACCACCACAAATACATCAGGCTGTTTTTCTTCACCTCTTTTGAAAACATCAGAAAGAAGAAGGCAAAAACAAACAAATAGCGCATCCCTGCCAGATTTACAAAAAAAGGAATAAACGCATACATGAACAAAGCTGCTGCTTTCCTGTTTTCTATTGTATGATAAAACAATATGCCGTAAAATATCACAAATATAAGGTTACCTACTACTAACGCTCCATTAAAGGATAAGTAAGTCCCATCAAAAAACAGATAATTCCATATTTGATAAAAGTAATCACACATTCCATGAATCGGCACCAACTCAAAATACGGCAGTTTTCCATAAGAAATCAACTGCTGCATAGGCAGGGTCATTTCCCCCATATGAAAGAAATCCACATTCAGAATGCCATCCGGAATGTTAAAAATCCGCAAAACGCCTACAGAAACTATAGTAACCCAGGAAATATCATAGTTTTTGCGAAACAGCCTGTATGCCTCATAGCCTGTCATGGATACTCCTAAAAGCAGGCAGAATATCCGAAAGCTTCCCGAATAGAAAAGCTGTACTACCACTCCCTCCTCCGTCTGATAATAAAATGTAAAAAGTCCCAAAAAAGAAAGCGGGAGCAATAGTTTGGAATAACCGAAAAGCTTTCTTGCCGTTTCCATTTTCCTTTTCCGGATAAGAATACCATATAAGGCAGGAACCACAAGGGAAACTGCCTGCAGGACAAAGGCCGCTTTCTGAATCATAAGCCTTTTTTCATAGGAGGAAATCAAAAATGTACTTCCTACTGCTGCTCCTGTAATGCTTAAATAGGAAAATAATCCTGTCAGCAGCATGTTCCCATATTCCTTTTGTGTTATTTCTTTTCCTAATATAAGAAAAGCCATCAGACAGAGGACAAATACGATTCCCCACTGCTTCCATAAATCCTTTCCCGAAAAAATACTGCACAGGAAGAGTACATACCCGATTTTCAAAAAAAGAGCTGCATTTTTTCTCTCGTCAGAAAAGCTCTCTTCCCTTTTTAAAATTGCCTGAAACAAAAAAAAGCAGGCAGGGATGCCCAATAAAAACAATTGAACAACCTGCATGTCCGCTTTTTTCGGATAGCCGCTCCATGTAGTGACTCCCGTTACAAATTCTTCATATACAGGGCTCTGCCCATACAAATGCCCTGCTGCCAATACTACCACTGCACAAATGGTAAACAGACTGTAAATCAAAGCCTCTAATTTTTTCTGCCTCATGAACCGCACCTTTTCTTTCCTTTTTCATCCTATTTAACTCTTCAGCATTTATCAGCCTGTCTCTTTTCTTTGATAAGTCAGTATCACTCTTTTTATTTCCCTGATATCAATAGGCTTTATCATATAATCCAGAATGCCGCTTTCTTTTAATAGCTTTTCCATATCAGACCTTTCGTATGAGACCATCATGATAACAGGAGGAAAGCTGTCTTCCAATGCACTTTTTTTTCTAAGCATTTTAACAATATCCGTCCCTTCCATATCCGGCAGGATCTGATCCACCAAAACAAGATCACATGTCTCCGACTGCATATACTTGATTGCTTCCCCGCCGCTTCTCATGCTGATGCTTTTAATGCCCATAGTTTTTAAATAAGCTGAAATCAACTTCTGACATGCAATATTATCCTCAATGATCAGCACTTTCATTCCTTTTGCAATGGCAAGATATTTTTCCTCCTGCCTGATGGAGTTTTCCTTTAACATTTTCAGGCATTCTCCGTATTCCTCTATGGATTTTTCCTCTTCCTGAGGTCTTATATAAAAATAGCAGCCATCCTGTCCTCTTACTTCCACGGTCATTCTCCTTATCTGATTGCTTTATTTTATACATAGTTTATCATAAATTTCTTTTCAGGAAAACCGCATTTTTAAATATCTTTCCGCTTTCATGTTTCCTGCCAAAACGGAAAGCAATGTGGTCTTCCCGATTCCATTCCTGCCTACCAGACCGATTCTGGCACCTTCCATAATTTCAATCTTATCAATATCCAAAACTGTCTGGATTCCAAACTCTTTTTTGATTCCTTTTCCTGGCAATAGCATAAAAATAGCAATCCACAGGCTGAAATCATCCTGAAGACTCTTCAGCCTGCGATTGCTGTATGAATAGTAATGAGGACACATCCTCATTGTTTATATCGGATTTTTATTTCTTTTATTTAGGACTGAACGAAAATTTCGGTTATTTTTTTCTGTTTTTATATTATTGGGAAAGATTCATATCCGAAAATACTTCTTCCATTTCCTTGGAAAGTTCGTCTATTTTACCATCCACAATATGGATATAGCCTTTGCTGCCATCCTTTCCCTTTACTAAAACCCATCCATCTTCCCCATTTTCCGTGTATACTTCCTGAAAGAATACCTTCTCCTGAGCCGGAATGACTGTTTTATCTCCTTTTTCATCCGCATTCACATAAGCAGTTAAATCTTCATATAACTGATGGGAACCTTCCGGCACCAGACGATAATAGCCAATTTTCTGTTCCTCAAGCTTCCGGTTATCCGGATTATACCACCAGCTTCCATAACCATAACAGATATGCGGCAGGTTCAGGCGTTTTTCTCCGGTTACATCTGCATTGATGCTAAAGCCGTTATAGCCGGATTCCTGCTTAAAGGGAAATCCCTCTACACTTCCTATATAGGAAAGCTCTCCTTTATAAGCAAAAAAGTATGTGACCGGATCATTGCCGGAACCATGATCCAAAACAGCAATCTCCAGCTCTTCCTCTTCTTCAGCATACCAGGCTTCAACAATATTTGTCACATAAAATACATCCTTTACCGGATCTTCCAGATGAATATTGTAATCTTCCAGCTTATATTCCTGTTCGTCAATTATGAGCATGCCACTGTACTTTTCCTGTTCTCCTGCTTCCTTCAGGCTGTACTGGATTTCTTCTGCCCTGCCGTCTCCATCCAGGTCCTCTTCTACTTTACTGTTAACACTATATTGCTTTGGATATGGGTGCTCTGTTCGATATGCTTCTTCCGCTTTTTTTATAATCTGCAGATTATCCTGCTCGATTTGATTCAGCACTGCTTCATCAAATTCATCAGGAGATATGGTCCCTTCATACCAGCTACAAGTATCGAAATAATTCTGAAGGCGGCTGTCAGCAAATTGCCGTCCGTGTCTTGCATATATCTCATTTCTGGCAATTGACAGCTCATTATCAGAAAAATTTAATAAATCATCCTCTTTTAACAATACGGTACTGCCTAAAGGCAGTATAAACTCATCCGGATTGTACTGCACTCCCTCTTTATCAATTTTCATGGTTGCAGCAACTGCCCATACCAGTCCAGCCATTTCACAATATTCTTTGCTTATTTCTTCATCTTCGTAGTAAAAGGACACATCCGTAGGTTCTACCATATAGTAAGTCTGTGTATCCGTATATGCTAATGCGGTAGCTCCCGGTACATCCAGCAACATTCCGTCTGCCCGGTAAAATCCACAAAGGAAGCCCATGCCTTCCATCTTCTCATGAGATGCCGTCTGTATCAGGCAAAATCCTTCTTCTACCTGTTCAATCTGATATTTGCCTTCCCATGAATCCGGTATGGATATGGTGAATTCCTCCCAGCTAAATGTACAGCCAGAAGCAAATGCATTCTCATCACTTGACTGTCCGGGATTTTCTTCTCCCTCTGCTTCTTCCTTGTTTTCCTTTTCTTCTCCGGTTTCTTCACCAGCCTCAAGTGCCTCCTGCCCTTTCTGTCCGGTCTCCGTATTTTCTATTTTTCCGCCACATCCTGTTGCCAACAGCATCCCTGCCGCCAATAGTATTCCTGCAAATTGTTTTTTTCTCATATTTTCTCCCTCTTCCTCCTGCTCTTATGAGAACTAATGCTCAAATCCTTCCGGATAAGGTCCGTAAATATTGCTCACTCCGTTAATTTTCCGATCCAGTGTTACCTCATAAAAGCTTCCGTCCACTGTCATCACTCTGATCCATTCCTTCTGATACGGGAGGAGTTCTGTTACGCCTGAAAGCTCTTCCCCCTGATAAATGACGTTGCGTTTCAGAAACCAGGCTGCCAGCTCACCATCTTCCATACTCTCCATATTCTCAGGAACATCCAACTGCTATAAGCTTTCTGGAGTTCTTCCGGCGCCTCCGTTGCTGCCGTCTCTCCTATATCCTCTTTCTGCGCAATGGAAAACTCTGCCACCCCCTCTGTTCCTCCTAATTATCCCTATACTCATCAATCATTCTTGCCAGTTCTTCAATTTCCTCTTTGTCCAGTTTCTTCTGCTTCAAGAAGGCAGCCACGAAGCCAGGCAGGGAACTGTTATAGTTTTCTGCCAGATACCGTTCTCCCTTTCTTCTGGCATACTCTTCTCTGCTCATTTTAGAAACCACACGGGCATTCTCATTTTGAAAAATATCGTTTTTACAGATTTTGCGAAGTACTGTATAGGTGGTTGACTTTTTCCAGTTCAGCTTCCCTGCAGCAAGCCGGACCAGCTCACCGCTCCCTACAGGCTCATGCTCCCATATAATATCCGCAAGCTGCATTTCTGCTTCTGTCATTATGTATATGATCATTTACCATTCCTGCCCTTTCTTCAATGTTGGTTTAAAACTTTTAAACTTCCATTTAGTTTACATTTTTTAAACCATTCTGTCAATCCCCAAAATAGAACATGCCTCGATTCCATTATAGCGAGGCTGTCTTTAAAATATCTTGTACTTAAATCATTTTCCTCAAACTTATATTCTATATTTTATCCCTTTTCTCTATTTCGCCAGTACTTTTCAGAACATATATTCTTGTTTTGAGGCAAAAAAATAGCAGCCACTTTGAATTGATGGCTGGTTAAAATACTAATGCATTATTTTTAATAAATAATACATTACTTTTTCCCATAAGAAGTATCTACTCTCCCATATAACACTTGAAATTAGGGATGCAATTATTCCAAATATATCCTTTTGTCCTAAGTCATATATAATCCACAATTTCATCATTAAATAAAAATGGAGAAATCAAAACTTCCCTTGATTGAAATTCTTTTCTACATCCAATTCATTACATGCACCTACTATTAAATGTATAATTTCTTGTACCACACCAACCGCCATCATTCAATTATCAAAATTCGTTTTTCGTCAAAATTCCACCCAAAAATAAAATGCAAAAGCACCTACTATATAAAGTAGATGCTTTCAAATCCCATCCCGCACGATTGAAATAATGAAATATATGGACCTTCTCTTAACAATTCCACTTTGCTAATCTCAGAATGAGTACAAAACACGTCATTTTTCGTTGTATAGTAATCTTTATCCTCCTATTCATCAAATAAATCGGAATGTGTTCCCGTCCTATCTAAATACAAGTCATTTCCGTCAAACTCATAAATCAATAACCAATCCGGTGCAATATGGCATTCCCTGCGTCCTTTATAGTTCCCTTTTAGTTCATGGTCCTGATTCTTCTGTGGTAATGCTGCCGGAATTGACAATGTGGCGACGACAGATTTTAACAAACTAATGTCTAAACCTCTTCTTTGGCACCTTTTATAATCCTTTTTAAACCGTCCTGAATAAATAACATTTAGCATTTTTATTCCTCCAGGCTAGCCCATAAATCATCAAGATTATTAAATTTTTGTCCCAATCCTGTCTTTTTCATTTCTTCCACTTCAGCAAATGCCTCTAAAGTCTCTTTATTTGGCTTTACTTCTTCCCCTTCAGTTATGCCCTGCAAATATGCCACAACATATCCAATTTTATAATCTGGTACAGTGTCCAACAATTGATACATTCTTTCCCTATCGCTCATACGCTGCTACCTTCTTTCCAAACGTTTTACGTTTCTTCCACCCGCCATATATCTAGGCAATTCAGGAAGCGATAAATACATGCTTGATTTTCTTAGCGAATATTACTATCACTTTTTTATCCATTTCAATATTATATGTATTATTCGCCATTCCGATTCGCTCCCTTGAATATTCTTTATTATATCAAATTTCCTGATTTTTTCAAGCAACACAAAAAACGTGTTCCTTCTTTTTATTTATAAAAAAGCACTAATGAAACTCTTCCATTAATGCTTTTTAACTAATTATATTTTATGTTCTTCTATAAAAT
>CAMWWJ010000103.1 GCA_947177925.1 uncultured Lachnospiraceae bacterium | reverse complement strand
GTAATAATCATCACGGTAAATAAACATGACCACGTCCGCATCCTGCTCGATTGCTCCGGATTCACGAAGATCCGAAAGCATAGGCCTGTGATCCGGCCTCTGCTCCACAGCACGGCTAAGCTGGGATAAAGCCAGCACAGGAACCTGAAGCTCTCTTGCAAGAGATTTTAAGGAACGGGATATGTCGGATATCTCCTGCTGTCTGGAGTCGCTTCTTCCGCTGCCTGACATAAGCTGCAGATAGTCTATGATAATCATCTTCAAATCGTGCTCCAGCTTGTACTTCCTGCATTTGCTGCGAAGCTCTGAAATACTGATACCTGGAGTATCATCGATAATCAGCTTGGAGCTGCCGATGACCCCTGCACTTTCAATCAGCTTTTCCCATTCATCATCCTGCAGATTACCAGTACGAAGGTGTTGGGAATCCACTCGGGATTCCAGAGAAAAAAGACGGTTCACAAGCTGTTCCTTTGACATTTCCAGACTGAAGATAGCCACGCATTCATTTTCCTTAAATGCCACGTGCTGGGCTATATTTAATACAAAAGCTGTCTTACCCATGGAGGGTCTTGCCGCAATCAGCACAAGGTCTGAGGGCTGCATGCCTGCCGTTCTGTAATCCAAATCCAAAAAGCCGGTAGGAATGCCAGTAACCGAACCTTTCGTCTTGGAAGCCATTTCAATCTTATCCATAGCATTCATGACAACCTGACGGATTGGAACGAACTCTCCTGTATTCCGCTTTTGAACCAGCTCAAAAATGCGCTTCTCCGTATCCTCTAAAATAAATTCCATGGATTCTTTTCCCGCATAACAGGTATTCGCTATTTCTTCGTTCAAACGGATAAGCTTACGCAATGTGGACTTTTCCGCCACAATCTCCGCATAATGCTTAATATTGGCAGAGGTAGGCACTACCGCAATTAAATCCCTGATAAATTCCAGGCTTGCCACTTCAGGCGGCACATCCTTTTCCTTTAACCGTTCCTGCAGGGTTACCAGGTCCACCGGCTTTCCTTCATCATTTAATTCCACCATTGCCTCAAATACAATGCCATATTGCTTACTGTAAAAATCATCCCCATGAATAATTTCAGAGGCTACTACAATAGCCTCTTTGTCAATAATCATGGAACCTATTACCGATTGCTCAGCCTCAATACTGTGAGGCAATACCCGCTTTAATAAAGCTTCCTCCGCTGCCATAGGATGCTCCCCCTGTTATCTTTTATTCTTCCTCTACCTTCACTGTAAGCACAGCAGTTACCTGAGGATGAAGCTTTACTTTTACTTCAAAAGTTCCAAAGCTTTTAATAGGCTCTGGAAGCACCAGCTTCTTTTTATCCAGCTCCTTTTTATATTGCTTTGTGTATTCTGTGGCAATTTCCTTGCTGGAAACGGAACCGAAAGCCTTACCGCCTTCTCCCGCTTTCATATGGACGATTACCTTTTCCTCTTCCATTTCTTTTGCAAGAGCCTGAGCAGCCGCCAGATTTTCTGCGGCGATTTTATCCGCATTTGCCTTCTGCAGCTTTAAATCATTGAGATTCTTGTTCGTTGCTTCGATTCCGATTTTTTTTGGCAATACATAGTTTCTTGCAAATCCGTCATTTACATTTACAATGTCGCCCTTTTTTCCTAATTTTTTATCATCCTGCAATAAAATTATTTTCATGATAATTCACCCTCTTCAATCATTTTACTTAATGTAGCCTTTAGAAGCTCCATGGCTTCTTCTACTGTTTTTCCCTTTAACTGGGCGCCGGCTATGTTCATATGTCCGCCTCCTCCCAGCTTTTCCATAATTACCTGTACATTTACCTCATCAATGGAACGGCCGCTGATATAAATTGTCTGGTTGTAATCTGTCAGTACAAAGCTTGCCTTAATACCATTGATATTTAAAAGTTCGTTTGCCGCCTGGGCACCAATTACAGTAGGACTTTCTAAATCCTTACTGTTGCATACACTGATGGCAAATACATTTTTGAAGATCTTTGCCTGACTTACCGCATCCGCCTTTGCCTTATAATCAGCTGCATCCTCTCTGAACATTTTCCGCACTCTTGTTACATCCGCACCGCTTCGCCGAAGGAATGCTGCTGCTTCAAAGGTACGCACACCTGTTTTCGTAATGAAATTGTTGGTGTCAATTACAATGCCGGCATAAAGGCAATCCGCTTCACCATGCTTTACCTTTACCCCCTCATCAATATACTGAAGAATTTCAGCAACCAATTCACATGCACTGGAAGCATAAGGCTCCACATAAGACAAGGTAGCATTTTCAATGACCTCATCGCCTTTTCTGTGATGATCTAATACCACAATGGAACGGCACATCTTTAACAGTTCCGGGCATTCCGTAATACTTGGCTTATTTACATCCACTACTACCAGTACGGTATTGCTGTTAGTAACCTCCATTGCCTGTGAACTGTTTAATATAACCAGCTCATCTCCTTCCACATGGGCTAAAAATGCATCTACCAATGGTTTGATTGAGGAAGTCACTTCATTCACAACAATATAAGCACTTCTGCCTAAAGTCTTGGCTATCCGGTAAATACCCACTGCAGCACCAAAGCTGTCCACATCAGTAATCCGGTGTCCCATTACAACAACCCGATCCTTTGTAGAAATAATTTCTTTTAAAGCATGTGCTTTGACACGGGCCTTTACTCTTGTATTTTTCTCTACCTGCTGGCTCTTTCCTCCATAATAGGTGACTCCCTCAGGAGTCTTTACAATTGCCTGATCTCCGCCTCTTCCCAATGCAAGATCGATGGCAGTTCTGGAAAACTCGTAATTCTGTCCGTAAGACAACCCTTCGGCACCAATGCCGATACTGATTGTTACACTCATCTCATTTCCGATATTTACGGTTTTTACCTCTTCTAACAAATCAAATCGATTTTCCTGAAGGATGCGCAGGGATTCTTTTCTAAGGACTACAAAAAACTTGTCCTTCTCTATCTTCTTTACAATGCCGTCAATGGAAGCAAAATACTTATTGATCTTTCTTTCTATCAAGGCAGTCAACAAGGAACGCCTTACTTCTTCTACACTTTCCAGCGCTTCTTCATAATTGTCCAGATACAAAAGACCTACTACAAGACTTTGATTGTCATTTTCCTTTAACGCAATGTTCAATGCAGTTTCATCAAATAAGTAAAGCGCAATCAAATAGCCATCATAATCGGGCGCAGCCTGAATCATATCACTTTTCGCTACCATTTCTTTTAAAGAAATCTTCTTTAACCTTGCCTCAAAATCTCTTTCTTCAAAAACAACGGAAAGCTGTGTCTCAGCAGTTTCTCCCGGAAGCTTTTCCCTTGTAATCTCCGGAAAAAGGGAATGAATCCCTTTATTATAGCCTTTTTCCTTATGCACCAACATTTCAAAAGCCTTATTGGTCCAGATAACCTTTCCATTCTCATCCAACAAAGCATGAGGTAATTCCAAGTCCCGCAAAAGCTGTCTTTGAATCTGTCCGTATTGTGTAGCAAAGCTCACAAGCTCATTCATAATGATAGGCTTATTATAATTTAACAACAATAAGCAGCTGCTCAGGTAAATGATAACAAATACCGATAACAGAATACCGGATTTTGTGTCCAGTACATAAATCCCTACATCTACCGCTGCCAGCAGGATCCCTAATATAAAAAATGTCTGCAGATAGGCCCGAAGCCTACCCTTTATTTTAATCTTCGTCTTCACAAAATTACCTCTTAGCAGTTAGTTCTTTTCAGCCCTTTGAAGATGATTATAGCATTTTTTTACTTGTTTTACAACAAAAAGCACTCACATAATGATGTGAGTGCCCATAAAAGCTCTATTGACTTTTCTTAATCTAACGTATATGGCATTAATGCAACGTGACGCGCTCTCTTAATTGCAACAGTAAGAGCTCTCTGATGCTTTGCACAGTTTCCGGTAATTCTTCTTGGAAGAATCTTACCTCTTTCAGATACATATCTTTTTAATTTATTTACATCTTTGTAATCAATTACATTATCTTTGCCACAAAATACGCAAACTTTTTTTCTTCTACGAATTCCGCCTCTTCTCTTCATTGGAGAATCGGATTTTTCTGCTTTGTTATAAGCCATGATATTGCCTCCTGTTTTAATTGTTTTCTAATTAAATGGCAATTCTTCATCAATACCGTCAGGAATATTCATAAACCCGTCTCCTGCCGCCATAGGCGCCGGAGCGCTTCCGCCGGAAAAACCGCCTTCCTGGCTGGAGCTGTTCTTGCTTTCAGCAAATTCCTGATCTTCCACAACTACGTCTGTTGTATACACCTTTACACCATCTTTATTGGTGTAGCTTCCTGTCTGGATACGGCCTGTGACTAATACTTTTATACCCTTACGGAAATATTTTTCAGCAAATTCACCGCTTCTTCCAAATGCTACGCAGCCAATAAAATCTGCACTTTGATCATCATTATTATTACGGCTGAATCTGCGGTCAACTGCAAGTGTATACCTAGCGATTGCCATTGGGTTCTCGCCCTGAGAGTATCTCACCTCGGGATCTCTCGTCAGGCGGCCCATTAGAATTACTTTATTCATATATTTATCCTGCCTTTTTCTATGCCTCGTCTTGTCTTACGCATAAATATCTGATCACATTTTCCATAATGCGAACGTGGCTTTCCACTTCCGCAGGAACTGTTGACTCAGCATCGAATTGGATGAAATAGTAGAACGCTTCTTTCATTTTCTGGACTTCGTAAGCTAATCTTTTCTTACCCCATTCGTCCACATTTGTAATCGTTCCGCCGAATCTTTCGATATAAGCTTTTACTTTTTCAATTGTAGCAGCTCTTTCATCATCTTCGATTTTTGCACTAACAACAACGGCTAACTCATATTTGTTCATGCTTCATTACCTCCTTTTGGTCTCTGGCCTCTTACTTTATAAGAAGCAAGGAATATATCACAGAACCTCATGTTATCATAAATGGCATTTATTTTCAAGAGGCAAATTTAGAATTTTCAGCAATTTTTTATTGTTTTTCTACCTTTTTCTTTAATGCCTTCGTATTTTTCTCTACCAGCTTTCTTGCCATCATGACCTGATGGGAACATCCCAGACACTTTAAGCGAAAATCCGCTCCCACCCGCAGCACCTCCCATTCTCTGCTACCACATGGATGCTGCTTTTTCAAGGTTACAACATCCCCTACTTCATAATTCATAGTCCCGCCTCCAAATCACGATATCTCTATTTGCTCAAATACCTTTCCAAGACTGTCATGAATGACCAGATCTGCCATGGAATCCTTTGGGGTAACGGTTTTATTAATAAGCACCAGTTTGTTTCCCCGATAATAATCAATTAAAGAAGCGGCAGGATAGACCGCCAATGAAGTGCCGCCGATTATAAGCATATCCGCATTCGCAATAGCCGCTACCGCATTTTGAATCGTCTCATTATCCAGCCCCTCTTCATAAAGAACCACATCCGGCTTTATGACTCCGCCACACTGACACACAGGCACATCTTTACTTTCCACGATTTTCTGTACGTCATAAAATCGTCCACACTGATTACAATAATTTCTGTGAACGCTCCCATGCAATTCATAAACAATCCTGCTTCCTGCCGCCTGATGAAGACCGTCTATATTTTGAGTGATCACCGCCTTAAGCTTTCCAAGCTTCTCCAGCTCGGCAAGCTTAAGATGCGCTTTATTGGGAAGGGCATTCAGGCAAAGCATTTTGTCCCGGTAAAAATCATAAAACTCCTTTGGTTTCTGTCTGTAAAAACTATGGCTTAAGATGGTTTCCGGCGGATAATCATATTTTTGATTGTATAGGCCGTCTACACTTCTAAAATCCGGAATACCACTTTCCGTAGACACTCCCGCCCCACCAAAAAACACTACATTATCACTTTCCCTGATCCATTTGTTTAATATTTCAATTTCCTGCATATATAGTACACTCCTGCCTCTGCAAATATCAAATGGAAATTTTACATTATTTCCTATTTACGTAAAAACTTACTTCATAAAAAAGGAAGCAGTTTCCCGCTTCCTTTTTATTCGCTATGTCTGTCCCTGGTTTTATATAAGGATTCTTCGTATTTTAGTAATATTTGGTAGAGATATAGAATGAACGATAACCTGGGTTTTTAACAGTGGTAGAGTTATAGCTCTTCTTACCAATCTTAACCTTGTTTGCTTTGACATATACGTAATAGTTTTTGTATTTAGCAAGCTTTTTCATAGTATAGCTTGTTCCCTTAACAGTTGCTACCTTTTTGTATTTTCCAGTAGCTGTGTTTGATCTGTAAACAGTATAGCTCTTAGCGCCGCTTACCTTTGTCCATGTAAGCTTAACATCAGTGCCGCTCTTGCTTACAAGCTTTGCACTCTTAATATAAGCATTTGGAACAATTACTTTCTCGGCTGACCATGGACCATAAACCTTTGCTCCGTTATCCATTTTTAAGTAAGCTCTAACTTTTACTTTCCAGCCCTGGGTTCTTAATTTTTTATTCTTAAAGATGTAATCCAGGTAATTTTCTTCTGTAGCGCTTGTAATCTTCTTGCCTGATTTGTTTGTAATCATGATTTCGAAACCATCTGCATTTTTTGCACCAGCCTGGCTCCAGGAAATCTTGTACTGGCTTATATATTCATTACTTGCAGATAATTTCACACCAGAAATTTTTCCAGTTACTGTATAGACATATCTTGCTTTTGAGAACCATGTTGCATTAAAGCCTTTTCCGTTTGTTTTGTACGGAACAACTTCAACCACATATCTTCCGTCCTGTGCCAGTCCTGCAACTGTATAGGATGTACCTGCTGTTGCGCCTTTATATGCTACGTTGTCTGCTGTTGTTCCTGCATAAATCAGGTATCCGTTTGCACCGCTTGCAGCCGGCCATGAAACTGTAACAGCATTTGCTGTTGCATTTACCTGACTGATGGTGGAGATATTATTTGGAGCTGTTACACCAACAAGTACATCTGCATTCTGATACTTCAGGTAAACAGTTGATGCTGGGGAAAAGCTTCTGTCTACTTTATATATGTACTTGCCGTCTGACATTCCAAGATAAGTAGCTGTCACACCGGAACCGTTTGCCACATTAGAATCTGTAAGTGAATACTTTAAATCATTTGATGCAATCGTGCTTCCCATATTCTGGGTTGACTCCAGATAAATATAATTTGTTGTAGGGAAATTTTGCGTAGCTGCTTGAGACAAAGCGAATGGGCCTGCCGCCGCTTTAACAGGCAGGCTTACACAGGCTGCCATCACGCATACAGCAAATGCTGCTAACAATAATGATACTTTTTTGGTAATACTAAATTTTTTCATCGTGTAATGAATTCCTCCTTCATAAAAATGATATGTATGTTTTTGTCCATATCATTATACTTTTTTTCTTTTGATTTGTCCATGGAATTTTCATAAAAAAATCACACAATAATCATATTTTTTATCTTATATTTCATTTCTACAAAATATTTTATTTTACTATATTTCAGCATGCCTCTATCTAACACAAACAAAAGCCCCTGTCCTGTTGACAAGAGCCAATGTTTCTTTCATTTTATTCTTCTGTGCTTGTTGTCTCATCTGCTGCATCTTCTGTTGCATTAGCATCATTTGCTGCGTCGGCTGCTGCATCAGCATCATCTGCTGTTGTGTCATCTGCTGCATCAGCATCATCTGCTGTTGTGTCGTCTGCTGCGTCAGCATCGTCTGCTGTTGTGTCTTCTGCCGCATCAGCGTCATCTGCTGTTGTGTCTTCTGGAATTACATCCAAATCTCCTGATTCATCAGTAGTAATAGCATTATTTTCACCTGTTTCTTCCTTATTGGAACATCCTACCAAAGTAGCTGCTGATAAGGTAAGTGTTAAAGTTAACATACAAATTTTTTTCTTCATAATAATTCCTCCCTAAATAATGTTTGTGTTTGTCAACGTAAATCATCTTATTGTATACTTGTGAACATTCTGTGTCTAAATTATGTATTTTTTATAATTTATTTCCTATGATTTGCTAAGATATTTTAAGATTTGTTTAAGATTTGTTTAAGATTTGTTCACATTTCATTATCCACTATTGTATAACGGCTTCCTTTTATCCAACCTTTATATCTTATAATGCTTTATACGGTTATTTTACTAATTTCTTCTATAACTTCATTCCTATAATAGTGGCACAATATCATTTAATATATAGTTCTTGGACTTTACAACAATGGTATTCTCTTTAAAAATCTCATCAACAATCCGATGTTCCAAAGCTTTTCTTCTTTCCAAATGCATAAGCAGCCCTTCTAACCCTCTCAAAGCATGTTCTTTTCCATAGGGTGATTCTTCCACATATTTCATCATCAATGGATACCATAATTCATTCCCTTTATCATCAGATCGTTCCTTTCTGATAATATCAATTCCACCCGGAATATCATCCATATCCAGATAAATAATCTTATATGGCTTATCTGTCAGAATCTTCTCTAATCTTTTATAAAAATCCAGTATTTCATCATCTGTCATCATAAGATACAATATTTGGTTTTCAATTATGTTTTGGAAAATAGAGCACTCAAAAATCTGTCCTTCTTCGTTCCATTTCCTGAAACGTTCGAAAATCACATTTTCAAAGGACTCTTTGTCCAGATTCCCGTTATATATTTCAAATTTTTCCAGGTTTTTGTGAAAATCCGGAACATCGGTTAATATTTGCGTGTAGCAGATAATTCTATGGTTTTCTTCTTCAACCGTTTTTTCTTTGATTTCTGCACTGAGAGATGGATAGTTTTTCAATACATTATTATATTGTTCTTCCGTAACATAAGCACACCACGCAAGCTCCACAGGAGAAAAATCCCCCTCGCGAAAGACTTTATAATCACTCAGCTTATCAGAAAGCTTCTGCACAAGAGTGGTTTTTCCGGCACCTTGTAAGCCTTCTACAAAATAATTACGCCGCCTTACATGGGAGGTTGTTTCATATCTGTTTTCATATTCCATTTTGGCACATCTTGTATATTTCTCTACAAATGCGCTCTTTGCATTCGTATAAGCATCTCGATTATGTTCGTATTTTTTCCAGAGAGAAATCTTTAACTTTTCGTATTCCCCTGCAAGAACAGGATTATTGTTCATATAATCCCGAAAATACAATTCATCGTTATCACCATAATAGCGTAAATGTAAGTGGAACACCCTCTCTGCAAATCCCTGATCCGTATATCCCTTATTAAGAGATTTTCTGTTTTCCTCCTCGGACATACATATATAACCGCCGCTTACAAGTTTCTCTTTTATATCTGCCATAGAAATACTTATCGGGATTTCTATCAGGATATCAACAATGGGTTTTGCCCATATATTATTTATGGCTGTGCTTCCAATGTGATTTATTCTTAAATCTCTGCCACACAAAAGGGCTGTTATTTTTTGCTTTTCTTCTTCATACCAATCTCTCCAACAGCTTTTATGTTCAGAAAGAATTATCGGAAATAACTCCCATAACTCTTCCAGTGTCATTTCAGATAAAGATTTACTCATATAGACCTCCACATCTTGTTCCGGAATGAGACTTTGCTTTTGCCAAAAGTCCCAATATCCAATATTCCATTTTCAGTATCTCTAAGTTTTTTAGTGCAAGCAATGTTTCATCATTATTTGCTAATTGGGAAGAAACATGGAGTGCTGATTTAGTATCACAAATTGATACCAAAGAAGAATACAGGCGGAAAAATCAGGCTAAGGAGCTGATTATATTGAGGCATTGGAAAACTTCAAAAACAGCAGTGCTCATATTGTTGTCAACCATTGGGGAAACATTAAAAATTTTGATATGTTTATTCAGAAAATCAAAGATGATGAATCCGAAGCACCCACTTTCAACTACAGTATATGGTATTTCCACTTTTCTCACTTTCCAATTATAAATTGAAGCCAGTCAGGGGCAGTATCACCTGCCCCTGTGCTTTTCTTTCCTTTTCTGCTGTTTCAGTTCAAACCGCCACTCTTTCTCTGCTACCCTCTGCTGCCGGCTCATAACTTTGCGTTCGGTTTTCCTCTGCTCCTGCTGTAATTTCAAAGCCTGTTGAGATTTTGTCGCTACTCCGATGTTTTGTATCTGTTTACGCACTTCTCTTTGCACCCTTTTAGGATTGCGGCCAGCTTCTTTAACATCAGTTGCCACAACCGGACTAAATCGTAAATGATAGTAATTTTTCAGAATGAAATCGCATATTTCATAATCTTTAGGTTCTGCACCAAATGTAGCCTTACACACAGATAACTTTCCATCCGATACACGTTCAAACACTCCCACCCAAAATGGTTCTTCAAAAAATACTGTCAATT
>CAMWWJ010000102.1 GCA_947177925.1 uncultured Lachnospiraceae bacterium | reverse complement strand
CTAATAAAGAACTTACCTTTAAAGGAGTTGATAAAAATAAATACAATCGGATATAAAAATACCACTACTAAAATACATAAAAATGCAAATATAAGCCATTGTCCTACCGACATTTTTTCCTTTATTTTTTTATTTCCCATTATTGATCCACCTCCCTCTTTCTAGTGAAGAGCAGCTGCATTAAACCTACGCCAGCCACAAGAATAAAGAATATAACCGCTTTGGCCTGACCTACACCTGAGTAACCGGTTCTTCCGTAAAAGGTATTAACAATATTTAATGCTACCATTTCAGTCTGATGGCTTGGAGCACCTGCTGTTAATGCAAGGTTCTGGTCATAAAGCTTAAAGCTGTTTGACAATGTAAGGAAGGTACAGATTGTAATGGAAGGCATTACCATAGGAATGGTAACCTTGAACAATGTCTGAGTGTTTGTAGCACCGTCAATACGTGCTGCTTCAAGCAAATCGGTTGGTACATTCTGAAGACCCGCTATATAAATAATCATCATATAACCTATCATCTGCCAGTTCATCAAAAGAATCAATCCCCAATATCCATAAGTGGACTTTGCAAGCAGGTTTGTTCCATGTTGAAGCAAAACCGAATTCAACATTTGCTGCCATGTATAACCGAGTACGATACCACCAATTAAATTGGGCATGAAAAATACAGTTCTGAATACATTTGTGCCTTTGATTTTCTTTGTCAAAAGAAGCGCCAATCCAAAAGCTAAAACATTGATTAAGACAATTGCCACAATTACAAATTTTACAGTAAAGCCTAAGGAAGATAAAAATCCGCTTCCAGAAGCAAATGCATTGATATAATTTTGAATACCATTGAACTTGCCATTATCTACTGTGGTAAACTCACAGAAGGATAGATAGACACCTAAAATAAAGGGAATAATAAATGCCATGGAAAATGCAAGCAATGTTGGCAGAATAAAAACTAAAAAATACTTTTTTAATGTTTTTTGCATATACTCTCTCCTTTAAAAATGATATTTCCCTCATTTTTATAAAAATGGCAAGGGCGGTTAACACCCTTGCCACCTATTTACACTCTCTTTTTTAACACTTATTCACTTTAGAATTCGTATTAAACGACCCATAAATACCAGAAAATTATTCAGCTGTTGTAGCTGCTTTTTCTTCAGCCCATCTTGTCTTTACGGTTTCTACAACATCATCCCATGTCTTGCTGCCGTTGCAGTAGTCACCAAGTGCAAAACCAAAGTCATCTTTGAATGACTGGCTTGGGAAAATTGTAAAGTTCCAGGATACACTTGTCTTAGAAGAGTCTTCCATGTAACGAAGTACTTCCTGTGCTAATGGATCGGTAGGTTTCTCGCTGTCTTCAAATGTATTGAAAGGTGCGATAAATCCTAAATCATTTGTTACATGATTCTTACCTTCTGCAGAGCTGTATAACCACTCAAGGAATGCAATTGTTGCAGCCTGATCAGCTTCGCTTGCTTTGCTGTTTACACAGTAGAAGTTTTCTGTACCAACACATAAGCCCTGGTTTTCTTCACCGTCAACACCTGTGTAGATTGGTAAGAACTTAACATCGCTTTCTGTTACAGTATTTCCAGCAACGTCATTGATCTGTCCCCATCCCCAGTTACCGTTCTGAACCATTGCAACCTGGCCTAAAGCAAATTCAGCCATAGAGGAAGTAACATCCATAGTTGTCAATGTTCCCGGTGCAGAACAGGAATTGTTGATGTATAAGTCAAAAATGTTCTTGTAATTGTCAGCATATGTGAATTCTAATTCATCGATATCTGTAACATCTTTGTCTTTTAATTCATAGTAAACCGGAAGGTTTGCCAAGTGTGTCTGCCATCTCCAGTCTTCACCTGGAAGTAAGGAAGTGGAAGCAAATACACCTTCGATTTCTAATTCATCTTTTTTAGCTGTCATATCTTCAACAACTTCTTTTAATTTTGCAAAGTTATTGATTTCGTCCATAGAAGCTGCTTTAGCTCCTTCTGTTGCGAAGTATTTGTCCATGATAGCCTGATTGTAAATGATACCATAACCTTCTACTACGTAAGGAATACCATATACACCGCCATCTTCGCCTTCGATTGCCAGGGATTTGTCAAGTAACCAGCTATAGTAATCTGTATCTTTTAAATCCATGCAGTAATCTTTCCAGTTGTTGTAACCAACAGGTCCGTTAATCTGGAATAATGTAGGAGCATCCTCTTTAACGATTTCAGAAGTCAATGTAGCTTCATACTGTCCGGAAGCTGCGGTAACAACCTTTACTTCTGTACCTGTTAATTCTGTGTACTCTGCTGCAATCTGCTGCCACGTATCATCTGATTCCGGCTTGAAGTTCAGGTAATAAACCTTTCCGCCTTCTGCACTTGCAGAACCGCCCTGGTCATCTGCTGCATCAGCATCATCGCCTGCCTCTGCGTCATCACCTGCATCATCTGTTGTATCTGTGTTGCCATCGTTTGCCGGTGTGTCACCCTTATCACCACATCCAACTAACATAGTTGCAACCATTGATACACAAAGTAAAGTACTAATAAGTTTCTTTTTCATAACTCTTTACCTCTCCTTTTCTTGGTTGATCTACACTTTCTATGACAGAGAAGCCTTACTCCCAATTATAGCTCCTCTTAATATAGAGGCGGAATGTAGATTATAATACCGATACCGTTTCCGGTAACGTTTCCGCTCATATGGATAATATAGCACAGGGTTATCCCATTTGCAACCTATTTTTTACAAATTTGCTCTTCTTGCTAAATTTATTTTAAAAATTTTGTGCATTTTTACAGTCGATATTTCTGACTTCTAAAATTTTGTACATATTTTGTATATTTATGAGAGTTTTTATATGTCAGAAGAATAATCTGTATACAGCTCATTTTTTCGCTTTCCCATGGAATAAAAAGAGCCTTGGGAGTATTATCTCCCAAAGCCCGATTTATTATTATATTTTGTTTTAACAGAACCTGATAAATTTATTTCAATTTCCAGATATCTCTGTTATATTCCGCAATTGTTCTGTCTGATGAGAAGAAACCTGCTTTTGCAATATTAGTAAGCATCATCTTTTTCCATTTCTGCTTATCTTCATAATCTGCAAACATTCTGTCTTTTGTTGCAATATAATCCTTTAAGTCAAGAAGTGTCATGAACCAGTCTTTATTTAACAGTTCATTGTACAGTCTCTCTAAATTCTCCTTGCTTCCTACCTTCATTACTTCATCGCTTACGATAAAGTCAACTGCTTCCTTGATAACAGGATCGTTTTCATAAAAGCTTCTGGAAACATAATCTGCTTTTGCATAGTGCTCGATAACCTGTTCGGATTTCTCACCAAAGATATAAATGTTATCGTCTCCCACCAGCTCATGGATCTCAACATTGGCACCATCGGAAGTTCCGATTGTAACTGCACCGTTTAACATGAACTTCATGTTACCTGTTCCAGATGCTTCTTTGGAAGCCAGAGAAATCTGCTCGGATACGTTACATGCAGGAATCAACTTTTCTGCATAGCTTACATTGTAGTTTTCCACCATAAGAACTGTCATGTACGGACTTACATCCGGATCGTTCTTTACGATTTCCTGTAAGCATAATAACAGATGGATGATATCCTGTGCAATGATATATGCAGGAGCTGCTTTTGCACCAAAAATGAAGGTAAGCGGCGTAGTAGGCTTCTTGCCTGCTTTAATCTCCAGATACTTGTGGATGATGTAAAGCGCATTCATCTGCTGGCGTTTGTACTCATGAAGTCTCTTTACCTGAATATCAAAAATGGAGTCAGGATTTAAGGTAATGCCTTCTGCTTCTTTTACATAGTCTACTAATTCCTGCTTCTTGATATTCTTAATGTTCATCAGCTCATCAAGAACGCCCTGATCATTGATCTTTTCTAATAATTTTTCTAACTCATCCGCATTTTTCTTATAGCCGTCACCAATAGTCTCTGTTAAGAAATTAGCAAGAGGCTTGTTACAGGATAATAACCAGCGGCGGAATGTGATACCGTTTGTCTTATTGTTGAATTTCTCCGGATAAATCTTATAAAAGCTGTTTAATTCGGAATCCTTTAAGATTTCTGTGTGGATGGCAGCAACGCCGTTTACAGAGAAACCATAGTGGATATCGATGTGTGCCATATGCACTCTTCCGTCTTTGTCGATAATCTGTACTGCAGGATCGTCATATTTTTCAGCCACTCTCTTATCCAGCTCTTTAATAATCGGAACTAACTGAGGAACAACCTTTTCCAAATAGCTTAACGGCCATTTCTCCAAAGCTTCTGCAAGGATAGTGTGGTTCGTATATGCACATGTCTTGCTTACTACTTCAATCGCCTCATCCATGGTAAATGCTTTTTCGTCTACAAGGATACGAATCAGCTCCGGAATTACCATTGTAGGATGGGTGTCGTTAATCTGGATTACAGCATGGTCATACATCTTGCGGAGATCATACTTCTTTTCTTTCATTTCCTTTAAAATCAACTGTGCTCCACTGCTTACCATAAAGTACTGCTGATAAATGCGCAGCAGGTTGCCCGCTTCATCAGAATCATCCGGATATAAGAATAATGTCAGGTTCTTTTCAATTGCTTCTTTATCAAAGCTGATGCCTTCCCCTACAATGCTTTCATCAAGAGACTCGATATCAAATAATCTTAATTTATTGATGCCCTTTTCATAACCTACCACATCAATGTCATACAGTCTGGATTTCACCGTTCTGTCGCCAAATTTCACATCAAAGGTAACATCTGTTTTATTTAACCAGGATTTGTCTTCAATCCAGTCATTTTTTACTGCTTTCTGCTTTCTGTCTTCAAACACCTGCTTGAAAAGTCCGAAATGGTAATTTAATCCGATACCATCTCCCGGCAGTCCAAGTGTTGCGATGGAATCAATAAAGCAGGCCGCCAGTCTTCCGAGACCACCGTTTCCTAATGATGGCTCCGGCTCGATTTCTTCAATTTTGGACAATTCCTTGCCATTTGCTTTTAAGATTTCATCCAGCTTCTCATAAACTCCTAAATTGATCAGATTGTTGGATAATAACTTACCAATTAAGAATTCAGCGGAAATGTAATAAATTTTCTTATCGCCGCTGATTGGTGCAGTTGCCTCCATAAGACCTTTAGATAACTGAAGCACTGCATAGTAGATTTCGCTGTCGCTGCAATCTGCAATTGCCTTTCCGTACATATCCTTTGTCAGGTCCTGTAACTGTTGTTCCAAATTCATTTGTAATACCTCCCTTTGCATTTTCAGTTGTAAACTCATTCTATTACCTCCTTAGCTAAACTTAAGCTTAACTAGTTCGTACTATTTTGTACTGCTTTTGTTATTTGCTTCTGTTCTAATTTCCTTCTCCTTCTCATATGTTATGTAAGGCACATACTAACAGAATCATGTTTTGTATGTTTTGGAAAACGTTTTCTTATTTTTCTCTACTACTTTACCATAGGAAAACGTTTTCTGCAAGTACTTTTTCTTAAAAATTCCACCAAATATTTTAGAACTTTTTAGTGAGTTTTTACAGTTCCCTCCTAATTTATACCTAAAATAGAAAACTTTTCATCTAACAGATAATATCTTCATACTTCATACGCGCAAGGCTGTAATCCAGCTTGATATTTCTTCCGCTTTCACCATTCATAAGGTTATTTAATTCTTTTACAGCCTCGGCAGATATCCGGTAAAAATCCTGCCTTACAGTGTTCATCTGCTTTCCCACATATCCCATCAGGGCAATTCCGTCAAAACCGCATACCGGACGGAAGATATCCATTTCTGTAAGCGCCTTCATGGCTCCGATTGCCATAAGATCCGAAGCACATGCTACCATATCCTTGTTCCTTGCATATTTAAAAGTAATTTCCCTTGCTTTCAGTTCACTGAATTCTCCCTGTCTGATCAAAAGCTTCAGTTTGAATTCCTCTGCCAGCTTTTTAATCCCTTTCAAACGTTCCTCTGATACATATCCGTCATTTCGGCCTGCAATATACAGGATACTTTTGCAGTTTATATTTTCTGTTGTTTTTTTTGCCACATCGTACTGAGCCTTTTCGTTGTCTATCCAGACTGACGAAGTATTTTCATTATATACCGGCGCGTCAATTACCACAATCTTAAATTCCTTAGAATCGATCAGGCTGTGGAGCTGCCTGCTTTCTTTATTTAAGCCGCATATAATAATGCCTGATATGCTTTGAGATTTAAAATATCTGGTAATCTCTTCCACGCTCTTGTCCTTCAGCATAGAAAAAAATACGGTAATAATATCCAGATTCATCAACATTGCCTGATTTATGGCACCAGACAGATACTGCATGTTAATTTCATCAATGGCCTGAATCTGGGGATTTAAATTAATCAGAATCGCTACTCTTCCTGCCTGTTTACTGGAAAGAGCCGCTGCTACCGCATTGGGCACGAATCCCAGCTCATCAATGGCTCTATTTACTTTTTCCTGTGTATCCTTGCTGACATTGGGATAATGATTCAATACTTTTGATACAGTAGAAATGGCCACTCCCGCATGTTTTGCTACATCCTTAATCGATACCATGACAGCCCGCCTTAACATTCTGTTTCGTCTTCCATATAAGTCTCACTCCGGAAAGCTATAGAAACGGAAAACGTTTTCCTTATAATACAATAATTTAAATTTCTTGTAAAGAGAAAAATTGGAAATCCCATAAGCCTTCTGCCGTAAAAACAAAAAAGCAGAGAACCCTCCTTGGGGCAGGGCTCTCCGTTTTCTTATTTCTTAGTCAAACAATTCCTTCATTACTAAATGACGTGGAAGTCCGTCCACAAATAATGGTGTCAATTCACCCATAATAAGTGGTCTTGCATATTTTACATAACCATCATTCAGGTTGCAGCCATCCTCTGTGATCCATTCTGCCGGAACAGGTCTTTCCACGTTGGCAATCGCATGAATATCATATGCGGAGGTTCCACACTGATATGGATCGTCACCATTTCTGTCAAGCGTGATCATCATGCCGGTCTTGCCTTCTTCTGCTGCCTTAACCGCATCAGAGCCAACCTGGAATGCTTCGTTGATATCCGTTAAGGAAGCCAGGTGGGTAGCAGCTCTTTGTAAAGTAGAGAATTCTACCGCACGGGTCTTTAAGCCCGTTTCAGCAGCAACAATCTGTGCAAGATAAGCAGCAGTACCGGACATCTGCTTGTGGCCGAATGCGTCTACTGCCACATTCTCGTTTGCAAGCTCGCATACATAGCGTCCATCTGCAATATGAACGCCTTCAGAAACTGCAATTACTACGGAAGATTTTGTAGCTGCAAGCTCTTTTACTTTTTCCATGAACTTGTCCATATCGAACACTTTTTCAGGTAAATAAATCGCATCACAGCCCGAGCAGTCAGGTCCTTTTGCCAAAGCTGCCGCTGCTGTCAGCCAGCCTGCATTACGTCCCATAATTTCAACGATACATACGGTAGGCTTCTTTGCACCGAAAGACTCGTTGTCACGGATAATTTCTTTTACGGAAGTTGCAATATATTTTGCTGCGGAACCATATCCCGGACAGTGATCCGTCACAGGAAGGTCATTGTCAATGGTCTTTGGAACGCCCATGAATCTCTGTGGCTTGTTATGAGCTGCTGCATAATCGGACAACATCTTAACAGTATCCATGGAGTCATTGCCACCTGCATAGAACAGGCACTCAATGTCATGCTTCTCCATGATCTCAAATACTTTTTCGTATACATCCTCATGTCCTTCAATCTTTGGCATTTTAAAACGGCAGGAGCCTAAAAATGCAGAAGGAGTTCTCTTTAACATTTCAATTCCTGTTTCATCATCAAGATATGGAGCAAGGTCAACGATTTTATCTTCCAAAAATCCTTCAATACCATGAACCATACCATAGATCTTGTTTACTCCTAATTTCTTTGCCGCCGCATATACACCGGCTACGGATGAGTTGATTACTGCCGTAGGTCCGCCAGACTGTCCGACTACGATATTACCTTTCATTCTGTTCTCTCCTTTAGAATTTCTATTTTTATTTTTTACCGGATATTACTCTTTTCCAT
Organism: uncultured Lachnospiraceae bacterium; assembly: GCA_947177925.1. GTDB lineage: Bacteria > Bacillota > Clostridia > Lachnospirales > Lachnospiraceae > RGIG3040. The sequence continues at coordinate 2,285 of CAMWWJ010000102.1, read as the reverse complement.
GGGAAAACATGGAATATCCGCATCAATCCGATTATAGCAGATAATACTGGGTAATACAAGCATTTAAATCCCTAGGGAAATACTTTTTCTCCCTTTTGCCAAAATTTCCGTTTCAGACCTGCCACGGAACATTGAAATATGAAAACATCAGGAAACAAAAGACCGAATCCTCAAAAATGGATTCGGTCTTTTGTTTCCTGCGGGTGACAGGACTTGAACCTGCACGGTCGCCCACCAGAACCTAAATCTGGCGCGTCTGCCAATTCCGCCACACCCGCAAATATACAGTCACGTCTATGGTTCTTCTCGAAATGCCACCACAAAACACAACATTGCAATTATATATCATCTTTTAAAACCTGTCAACGAGTTCCATCAATTTTGCAGTTCAGCTCCTATATGCCTGATTACTTTTTTGTAAATCCTCACAAGAAAAACCGTGGAAGCAGCCAGAGACATCAGCTCCGCAATAGGAAATGCCATCCATACCTGCTCAAGCCCGAACCATTTCCCAAACAGATATGCCACCGGCAAGAGCACGATCATCTGGCGCAGCACCGATACAAGCAGGCTGTACATTCCATTCCCAAGAGCCTGGAACACACTTCCCGCCACGATACAATAGCCTGCAAACACAAAGGAATAGCTGATAGTCCGAAGCGCTGTCACTCCTATATCCAGCATATTGTCCGAAGCATCAAACAGCTTAAGAAGCGGCACAGGGAAAATCTGCAGCACTATGAAACCTGCCAGCATAATGACAACCGCATACAGAATACTTAGCTTGATGGTCTTTATAAGACGTTCCCTTTTTCCTGCTCCATAGTTGAACGCAATAATGGGAACCATGCCGTTATTCAACCCAAACACCGGCATGAACACAAAGCTCTGCAGCTTGAAATACACCCCAAAGACTGCTGCCGCAGTAGAGGAAAATACCATTAAAATCTTATTCATTCCAAATACCATGACAGAACCGATTGCCTGCATGATAATAGAAGGAATTCCAACAGAATACACTTTTTTAATAATAGAAACATCCGGCTTGAAACCTTTTAGGGAAATATGGATTTCTTTGTTGAACAGAATATGGAGCACAATTCCCATTACGGCAGCTACTATCTGCCCCACTACAGTTGCAACAGCAGCGCCTGCCGCTTCCATTCTGGGAAAGCCAAGCAAGCCGAATATGAGAATAGGGTCTAACACGATATTGACAATAGCACCAGCTAACTGAGTGCACATGGATAACACGGTTTTTCCAGTAGACTGTAAAAGCCTTTCAAAAGTCATCTGTACTAATACACCCGCGGAGCACACGCAGCAGATAGTCAGATAATCCACTCCATAGCGGTAGATTTCCTGTCTGGTTGCCTCATTCATGGTACCGCCTGCTAACTGGAAGCTGTAAAAAGGCTTTACCGCCAGAATGCCTACCAGCACAAACAAAATATAACCGATTACCGCCAGAAACACTCCGTTCACAGCAGTCTTATTGGCCTTGTCCACATTTTTCTCTCCCAATGCTTTGGAAAGCACTGCATTCATACCAACGCCCGTACCTGCCCCTACCGCAATCAAAAGACTTTGAATCGGAAAAGCAAGGGAAACGGCTGTCAGGGCATTTTCGCTGACCTTTGCCACGAAAATGCTGTCCACCACATTATAAGCAGCCTGTACCAGCATGGATACCATCATAGGCAGCGACATGGAGAGGAGCAGTCTGTTTACAGGCATAATGCCCATCTTGTTTTCATTCTTTTCATTTACTTTGTCTTGATTTATTTCTTCCGTATTGTTCACATATTCCTTACTCATAACTTCTTTATCCTTTTCATGCAATTTTCTGTTTCATCCCGCATGCACTTCATGCAACAAAAAAATGCCACCTGTGGGAACCATGTCCACACAAACGACATTTCATGAGCCACCGGGGACTCGAACCCCGGACAACTTGATTAAAAGTCAAGTGCTCTACCACCTGAGCTAGTGGCCCAAAACCTGGGCTAGCAAGATTCGAACTTGCGAATGCAGGAGTCAAAGTCCTGTGCCTTACCGCTTGGCGATAGCCCAATATCATCTTTCCTGCTATATTTTATACCCATTATACAAAATATATACAAAAGGTGGATAAAGGGATTCGAACCCTTGGCCTCCAGAGCCACAATCTGGCGCGCTAACCAACTGCGCTATACCCACCATATACGGAATCCCGGACTCCGAATGTGCTCGAAGGGATTCGAACCCCCGACCCACGGCTTAGAAGGCCGTTGCTCTATCCAGCT
>CAMWWJ010000101.1 GCA_947177925.1 uncultured Lachnospiraceae bacterium | reverse complement strand
CGGTACTAATGCACCAAAATACGGTGCATAAGGACCGGCGCCTTCATCAAGGCCCACAAGACTTTTCTATCCGCCGGCGCTGCCCGCCCCTACTGGCTACCGAAAGGCCCCAGTGCTTAAGTAGTGCCTTGGAATGTGTCTTCTATACACTTCAAAAGCTTGTCGGTTTATAGTAATAGAATCAGCTTTTTTAAGCATAAGCAACCGAAGGCATTTCGATACACAGTAGGAGGCGGCAGGGCATAGAGAAGTCTTAGAGGCCTTGGCAAAGTCGCCGGCACTTACGCACCGTATTTTGGTGCGTTAGTACCGCTGCGTCTTTGCAGAGCGAGAGCGTGCCCCTAAGACTTCTCTATGCCCTGCCGCCTCCTACGTCCCCCCATCAAAACCCCCTTCGGAAATTATGCTGGACAGAAAAACTAAAATCTAGTAAACTAGAATTGCCCATAAGGTTTTATCCCGGTATATAAAACGGCAGAAAAAAAGCCGCCCAAATTACCGGAAGCAATATAACGGCTTTCCATGGAAAAGCCGAAAAAACAAATATTCCAAGACAACAGTCGGGGAAAGGTGAGGAAAAGAAGCATGGATTACAAAAAAGCAGGCGTGGATATTGAAGCGGGATACAAATCAGTAGAGCTGATGAAAAAGCATGTGCAGGAGACTATGAGGAAGGAAGTGCTAGGCGGGATTGGAGGCTTTTCGGGAGCCTTTTCCATGGAAGCCTTTAAATCAATGGAAAAACCAACGCTGGTATCCGGTACGGACGGAGTGGGTACAAAGCTGAAGCTTGCCTTTTTGATGGATAAGCATGATACCATCGGTATTGACTGTGTGGCAATGTGCGTCAACGATATTGCATGTGCAGGCGGGGAGCCTTTATTCTTTCTGGACTATATTGCATGTGGCAAGAATGTGCCGGAAAAAATTGCCACCATTGTTTCCGGAGTGGCGGAGGGATGCAAACAGTCGGGCGCAGCGCTGATTGGCGGAGAAACAGCGGAAATGCCGGGCTTTTATCCAGAGGATGAATACGATCTGGCAGGTTTTGCGGTAGGAATCGTAGATGAAAAGGATTTGATAAACGGCAGGGAGCTAAAGCCGGGGGACGTGCTGATCGGCATTGCCAGCTCAGGAGTACATAGCAACGGATTTTCTTTAGTCCGTAAGGTGTTTGAAATGACAAAGGAAAATTTAGCTTCCTATCATGAGGAGCTGGGCACCACATTGGGAGAGGCGCTTTTAGCACCTACGAAAATTTATGTAAAGGCATTGAAATCCATAAAAGAAGCAGGAGTTATCATAAAGGCATGCAGCCACATTACCGGTGGCGGCTTCTATGAAAATATTCCAAGAATGCTGCCGGAAGGCGTGAAAGCAGTAGTAAGAAAAGACAGCTATGAAGTGCCGGCTATTTTTAAAATGCTTCAAAGAGAAGGCAATATAGCAGAAGATATGATGTACAATACTTATAACATGGGAATCGGCATGATGGTAGCAGTGGATAAGGAGCATGTAGAACAGACCATGGAGGCCATAAAAGCAGCAGGAGAAACCTGCTATGTGGTAGGTGAGATTGAAGCCGGAGAAAAAGGAGTTGTCCTATGCTGAAAATCGTAGTATGTGTATCCGGCGGCGGCACCAATTTACAGGCGATTATTGACGGTATCCGGGAAAAGAAAATAGAAAACACAGAGATCATCGGTGTTATCAGCAACAACAAAAATGCCTATGCCTTAGAACGGGCAAAGCAGGCAGGAGTGGAAGGGATTTGTATTTCCCCAAAGGATTATGAAAGCAGAGAGGAGTTCCATCAGGCATTCCTTGCCAAAATGGATGAATGGAATCCGGATTTGATTGTGCTGGCAGGCTTTTTGGTGACAATACCGGAAAAGATGATTGAAAAGTATGAAAATCGTATCATCAATATCCATCCGTCCCTGATTCCTTCCTTTTGCGGAGTGGGCTATTATGGTTTAAAGGTTCATGAAGGAGCTTTGAAAAGGGGAGTCAGGATTACCGGAGCCACTGTGCACTTTGTGGATAAGGGAACAGATACCGGGCCGATTATTCTGCAAAAGGCAGTGGAAGTAAGGCCGGAGGATACGCCTAAGGAGCTTCAGCAAAGAGTCATGGAAGAAGCGGAATGGGTGATTCTGCCGGAGGCAATCAGTCTGATTGCGGCAGGAGAAGTTACCGTAGAAGATAACAGGGTGCGTATTTTGCACCAGAAATAAAAATATGCGTTCTACATCATTGAAATCCAGGCATTTAACAGGAGGAGAGACATGAAAGTTTTAATTGTAGGCAGCGGAGGAAGAGAACATGCCATTGCGGCAAGCGTGGCGAAAAGCAAAGAGGTGGATCAGATTTACTGTGCGCCGGGCAATGCGGGAATCGGGCAGATTGCGGAATGTGTTCCTATAGGAGCCATGGAATTTGACAAGATCGTTGCTTTTGCAAAGGAAAAAGCAGTGGATCTGACCATTGTAGGCATGGATGATCCCTTAGTGGGGGGGCTGATTGACCAATTGGAGGCAGCAGGACTTCGGGCATTCGGACCAAGGAAAAATGCAGCGATTCTGGAAGGAAGCAAGGCATTTTCAAAGGACTTGATGAAAAAATATCATATCCCTACGGCAGCCTATGAAAACTTTGATAATTATGAGGAAGCGCTGGCATATCTGGAAAAAGCTCAATTTCCCATTGTATTAAAAGCAGACGGACTTGCCCTTGGAAAAGGAGTGCTTATTTGCAACACCCTTGAAGAAGCAAAGGATGGGGTGAAATCCATTATGCTTGATAAGCAGTTTGGAAGTGCAGGAAATCGTATGGTAATTGAAGAATTCATGGTGGGAAGAGAGGTTTCTGTTCTTTCCTTTGTAGACGGTAAGACAATCAAGACCATGACCTCCGCCCAGGACCACAAACGTGCAAAGGATGGAGACCAAGGATTAAATACCGGAGGCATGGGAACTTTTTCCCCAAGTCCTTTCTATACAAAGGAAGTGGATGATTTCTGTAAAGAACATATTTATCAGGCAACGGTGGATGCCATGGCAGCGGAAGGAAGGGAGTTTAAAGGAATTATTTTCTTTGGCCTGATGCTGACCGATAAAGGACCGAAAGTATTGGAATATAATGCCAGATTTGGAGATCCGGAGGCGCAGGTAGTGCTCCCAAGAATGAAAAATGACTTGATTGAAGTCGTGAATGCCTGTATTGACGGCACGCTGGATCAGGTGGATTTACAGTTTGAGGACAATGCGGCTGTCTGCGTGGTGTTAGCTTCAGAGGGGTATCCAGTTTCTTATGAAAAAGGATTTTTGATTGAAGGTCTGGATGCATTTCAGGATAAAGAAGGCTACTATGTATTCCATGCGGGAACGAAGCAGACGGAAGCAGGCATTGTTACAAATGGAGGCCGTGTCCTTGGAGTAACGGCAAAGGGAGCGGATCTGAAAGAAGCAAGAGACAATGCTTATAAAGCAACAGAATGGATTTCTTTTGAGAACAAGTATATGCGAAGCGACATTGGAAAAGCGATTGACGAGGCGAAGGAAAATTGAGAAGGTTATTAGATAAAGGATATTATAACAGACCTTATATATGCAATAACTGCGGCGGTAATCTGATTTTCAAAGGAGTAGGAGAATATCACTGTGAAATGTGCAAGGCTGTGGAATATGATGATTATGGGAAAGTAAGAATCTATTTGGAAAAACACAGCGGCGCCAATATATCACAAATTGAAGCAGCTACTGGTGTGAGCAGAAAAGCAATTCAGCAAATGGTGAAGGAAGAGCGGTTTGACGTGACGCAGGATTCCAGAATTGCTTTGTATTGTGAGCGTTGTCACAAGAAGATAAAGTCCGGCAGGTTCTGCAGCAAATGTGAGCTGGAATATAATAAGGAACTGGAAGAAAGAAATCGTTCTGCCCGGAACGTAAAGATGGAAGGAATCGGAATGGGAGCAGAAACAAAAGACAACAAAGGCGCAAAGCGGTTTGAAAGGCATTAAGAGAATCTGCAGTAGAAGAAAGACCAGAGTGGAAAAGCATTTTTCCACTCTGCTTTTTTTACAATATCTTGTAAAAAAAGAATGAAAAATTTCTTAATGATACCATATATGGGTTGACGAAAAAAAGGGCTGATAGTATGATAAGTGAGTAAAAAAGGGAAAAGTAACCAATACTAAAGGCAGTAGTCTGCTAAAATTTCAGTCAGTGAAATAGAAAGGAACCGATATGTATCGATTTGCAGCTTATAAATTAAAAAAAATTTTTATGGTGGCCCTGTTTTGTCTGTGGGTAGGCCTTCCGGTAAATGCAGAAGCAGTTTCTTTTACTGCAGGAGAAGCAGAGGCGGAAGAGCCAGACAGAACGGAAATGCCCATTAGCAATGAACAGGAAGAGCATCAGGAAGATAATGGCCAAGAGGAGAAAAATCTAAATCTATCTTCTAATGCTGATTTAAAGCTTTTGAATCTCTATCCGGGAGAACTGTCTCCTTCTTTTTCACCGGATGTAACGGAGTATCAGTTTCTTTTAGAAGATAAGAATATGGCTTCCGTGGGGCTGGATGTAGAAGCCCAGGACAAAAAAGCAAAGGTAATCGCCATGTCCGGATTTTCGAATCTGAGGATTGGTGAAAATCTGGCTGTCTTAACTGTAAAAGCAGAGGACGGCACAACCAAATCCTACCGGATTAAAATTATAAGGGAACAGGGAGAAGTGGAGGCGGAGCAGGTGGAAGCACCGGAGCCTGTTTCCGGGCAGGGCTATATTGCAACGGGACAGGAAAATTTTGTAGTGCATAGCAGCTTTCCGGATGATCTACTGCCAGAGGGCTGCCTCAGAGTAGAATATATTTATAAAGGAAACTATATAGAAGCGGCATATTTTGAGGAAGGAGAGCTTATGCTTTTATATGCCTCAAATCAGGATGGAAGTAATGGTGACTTTTATGTCTATTATTCCGGAAGCAACGAATTCTTTGGATTCGTGCCAATTAGAAGCAGCAACGGGCTTGTGGTATTTCCGGTGCAGTATCCTACAGGCATTCCTATTCCCAGTTATTTTGTAGAGGCTTCCGTGGAGCTTAACGGAAAGGTGGTTGCCGGCTATCTTGTTTCGGAATCGGCCTTTTTTGACGAACAGGAATATACGGATATGGAAATTGAAGAGGAAGAAGCTTCTTATGTACTGCCTGAATATACGGATTATTTTTTGTTCTTTGGTATTTGCAGCAATGGCAATAAAGGCTGGTATTTGTATGATACCGTTGAAAATACATGCCAGAGATATTTGGATTTAACTACCGGCATGAATGAAAATGTGTTTGATGAAGAAAGCTATGTAGTGTTTAAGAAAAAGTCACAGCAGAGAATGATTATGATTTGTGTTCTTTTATTTCTGCTGATTGTGTCACTTATAGTTCTCTTAAATCAGTTCCTGAAAATCCGGGAGCTTAGGAATGAACAGGAAGAAGAGGATGAGGATGAAAATGACGGAGGAGATGGCGGAGGAAAAGCCGCTCATCAGGAAGATGTAAAGCAGCCGGAAAAATCGGAAAACAAAAGGGAAGCATTAAGAGCACCGAAAGCAGCAAAGCAGCCGGAACCGAAATCACAGCCAGAGCCCCAGAAGCTGCCAAAGCAGCAGGCTACCGCACAAAAGGTTCAAAAGGTTCAAAAGGAGCTGCCACCGGATCTGGATGATGACTTTGAATTTGAATTTATCGATATAAACAGATAGTGGGAGCGGTTCTTGACAGGATTCCCTTGCTGTTATAGAATTTATATAACAGAGGTGATGAAATGGTAATTGAGATAGACTTTAACAGTGATGAAGCATTTTATGTGCAGCTTAGAAATCAAATCGTAATCGGTATTGCCACATCTGACTTAAAGGAAGGGGATACCCTTCCAAGCGTCAGGCAGCTTGCGGAAGTGGTAGGCATAAACATGCATACGGTAAATAAGGCATACAGCCTTTTGCGGCAGGAGGGCTTTGTACAGGTTGACAGAAGAAAGGGAGCGGTCATTGCTCTTGACATGGATAAGATACGGGCAATGGAGGAAATCCAGAGGGAGCTTAAGGTGCTCCTTGCAAAAGCAAGCTGTAAAAGTATTTCCAGAGCTGAGATTCATGAAATGATTGATGAAATTTATAGAGACTATGGAGGACGGTAAAAGTGGATTTTACAAAAAAGGCTAAGGCTGCCATTTCAAAGGGAGAAAAGGCAGCAAAGAAGCTTCGTCAAAATTATGTAGGAACAGAGCATCTCTTACTTGGTTTATTAAAGGAAGAAGCAGGAGCAGCCTCTAAGCTGCTTTGTGAAAAGGGACTTGAGGAAGAAAAGCTTTTAGATCTGATAAAGGAATATATTGCTCCAAAGGGGAATATTTCCATTTTAGAACGGGATGGTTTTTCACCCAAGGCAACGGAAATACTGGAAGAAAGTAAAAGACAGGCAGCCAGATTCGGGTTGAAGGAAGCGGGAACAGAGCATATTTTACTGGCAATCATTAAGGATGGAGACAATACGGCAGCAAGGATTCTTCATACGGCGGGAGTGAATCTGCAAAAGCTGTATGGAGAGCTGCTTGCCTCCATGGGACAGGATCCTGCAATTACAAAGGAGGATTTAGGAAGAGGCAAGAAAAAAGGAACAACAAAGACACTGGATCAATACAGCCGGGATTTGACGGCTCTTGCAAGGGAAGGAAAGCTGGATCCGGTAATCGGCAGGGAAGAGGAAATTGCCAGAGTCATACAGATTATCAGCAGAAGGACCAAAAACAATCCCTGCCTGATTGGTGAGCCGGGAGTGGGAAAGACTGCTATTGCGGAAGGACTGGCGGCAAGGATCGTGTCAGGAGAAGTACCTGATACCATACAGAAAAAGAGGGTAGTTACCCTTGACTTATCCGGTATGGTGGCAGGAAGCAAGTATCGCGGTGAATTTGAGGAACGTATTAAAAAAGTAGTAAAGGAAGTCATTGCTGACGGCAACATTTTATTGTTTTTGGATGAGATTCATACGCTTATCGGCGCAGGAGGTGCAGAAGGCGCCATTGATGCATCCAATATTTTAAAGCCGTCTCTTTCCAGAGGTGAAATCCAACTGATCGGTGCCACTACTATAGAGGAATACCGCAAATATGTAGAAAGGGATGCCGCACTGGAGAGAAGGTTCCAGCCTGTCAATGTAGGGGAGCCTACAGAAGGGGAAACGATTCTGATTCTTCAGGGAATCAAGCACAAATATGAAGAGCATCATCAGGTAACCATTACCGATGAAGCTGTGGAAGCTGCGGTAAAATTGTCAAAGCGCTACATCAATGACAGGAATCTGCCGGATAAGGCCATAGACTTAATTGATGAAGCGGCCTCTGCACTGAAGCTTAACGGCATGAATATGCCAAAGAAGCTTAAAGAAATGGAAAAAGAAATCAAACATATGGATCTTCAGATAGAGCGTGCCTTTAAGTTTGCAGCTTATGGCCAGGCTCACGAAATAAAAATCAAGCAGGAGGAGCTATCTAAAAAGTATCTTCGTGCGAAAAAGAACCATCATAAGAAGTTAGAGGACAGAAGCCTTCAGGTAACGGAAAACGAAATTGCAGACGTGGTTTCCATGTGGACAAAAATCCCCGTATCCAAGCTGGCAGAAAAAGAAAGCGAAAAGCTTTTGAAGCTGGAAGCGATTCTCCACAAAAGAGTCGTAGGACAGAAGGAAGCGGTAAATGCCGTATCCAGAGCTATGCGTAGAGGCAGGGTTGGCTTAAAGGACCCAAACAGGCCTATTGGTTCCTTTTTATTCTTAGGACCTACCGGGGTAGGAAAGACTGAGCTTAGCAAGGCGCTGGCAGAAGCCATGTTTGGCAGTGAATCCGCGCTGATCAGAGTGGATATGTCTGAATATATGGAATCCCATTCCGTATCCAAAATGATTGGATCGCCTCCGGGCTATGTAGGCCATGACGACGGCGGACAGCTTAGCGAAAAGATCCGCAGAAATCCTTATTCGGTAGTGCTTTTTGATGAGATTGAAAAGGCGCATCCGGATGTATTCAATATTTTGCTTCAAGTGTTGGATGATGGACATATTACAGATTCCAAGGGGCGGAAGGTCAGCTTTAAAAATACGATTCTGATTATGACCTCCAATGCGGGAGCACAAAAAATCGTAGATCCGAAAAATCTTGGATTTAATATGGCCACTACAAAAGAGCAGGATTATGAGAAGATGAAAAACGGTGTCATGGATGAGGTGAAAAGGCTGTTTAAGCCGGAATTCATAAACCGTATTGATGAAATGATCGTATTCCATCAGCTTACAAAGGAGGATATGGAGGAGATTATTACATTGCTTGCCAAGGTGTTGTCCGACAGATGTAAAGAGCAGATGGACATAAAGCTTGTAGTGTCCAGACAGGCAAAGGAAGAGCTTATTGAAAAATACATGGATCTTAAAATGGGGGCAAGACCGTTAAAGCGTGCCATCCAGACGGAAATCGAGGATAAGCTGGCAGAAGAGATACTGGCCGGAAGGATAAAGTCTGGTGATGAGGTACATGTATCGGCGAACAATAAGAAATTTGCTTTTAAGGTAAAGGATCCTTCCTGAAATCATCCGGTATTTATTTTTTACATTGTTTTACTGGATTTATGGAAAAAAGTATATTATAATGAAAGTACACGGAGAGATTATGGCAAAAATGCCGTATTTAGGAGGACATAGGAAATGGCAGTTGTAGCAGAATTACTACGGGCAGAAGCTGATCAGACCATAAGCTTTGGCAATCATCAGCTTGACAAGAAAGAAAAACTGGAGGATTTTTCTTTTGAAGGAGATTTGTATAAGGTAAAAACTTATAAAACAATGACAAAGCTGGAGAAAAACGGAATGTTTTTATATGAGTCGGTTCCGGGCACCAGCGTGTTCCATTTAGAAGAAACAAATGAAGGCATTTCCTTTTTGGTAGAAGGAGAAGAGGATGCCCAGATTACGGTGGGACTTAAGGATGAAACCGAATATGAAGTTTTTGTTTCCAGTGAAAGCTCAGGGAAAATGAGCACAAGCCTGGGAGGCAAATTAAATTTAAGCGTGGAGCTTGCCGGCATGGGGCAGGTTTCCGTTAAGATAGTGGAGGCATAAGATGGCAAAGGGCAAAAGAACAATGCTGTACTTTTGTCAAAGCTGTGGGCATGAATCTGCCAAATGGATGGGTCAATGCCCATCCTGCAGAGAATGGAATACCTTTGTGGAAGAGGAAGCAACCGTAGAATCAAAAGGAATGGGTGGCGCCAAAACGGTAAGGGCCAAAGAAAAAAAGCCGATACCCGTAAGCTTTTCCCAGGTTTCCCTTTCGCAAGAGGACAAAATGAAGACGGATATAGAGGAATTGGACCAGGTACTGGGCGGAGGCATAGTACCCGGTTCTTTGACTTTAGTGGGGGGTGATCCGGGAATCGGAAAATCCACCCTGCTGCTTCAGGTGTGCAGACAGCTTTCAGGTAAAGGACAAAAGGTATTGTATATTTCTGGAGAGGAATCTTTAAAGCAGATTAAGCTAAGGGCAATGCGGATCGGGAGCTTTTCAGACGATCTGTTGCTTTTGTGCGAGACCAATTTAGAAAGCATTCGAGAGGTGCTCATGGAGCAAAAGCCCCAGGTGGCGGTCATTGATTCCATACAGACCATGTATTCCGAGGAAATTTCCGCAGGTCCGGGAAGTGTATCTCAGGTTCGGGAAGCAACGGGAGTTTTTATGCAGTTAGCAAAGACTTATGGCATCTCTATATTTATCGTAGGCCATGTAACAAAGGAAGGTACTGTGGCAGGGCCAAGGGTTTTGGAACACATGGTGGATACGGTTCTTTACTTTGAAGGAGATAAGGATGCTCTCTACCGGATACTGCGCAGCGTAAAGAATCGTTTTGGTTCTACCAATGAAATCGGTGTGTTTGAAATGGCAAAGGAAGGGCTTCGGGAAGTCAAAAATCCATCTGCCTTTTTATTGGAAGGAAGGCCAAAGCAGGCAAGCGGCTCTGTAGTAGTCTGTTCCATGGAAGGCACCAGACCCATTCTCATTGAAATCCAGGCATTGGTATGCGATTCCAGCTTTAACCTTCCAAGAAGACAGGCGGACGGCATGGATTATAACAGAGTACATCTTTTGATGGCGGTCATAGAAAAAAGAATGTGCCTGCATATTTCCCATAGCGATGCTTATGTGAATGTGGCAGGAGGAATGAAGGTATCGGAGCCTGCCATTGATTTAGGAGTGGTCATGGCAATTATATCCAGCTTTAAGAACAGGCCGCTGAAGGATGGGATGGTGGTTTTTGTAGAAATCGGTCTGAGCTGGGAAATCCGGGCAGTATCTATGGCGGAAAAAAGGGTATTAGAAGCCAAAAAGC
>CAMWWJ010000100.1 GCA_947177925.1 uncultured Lachnospiraceae bacterium | reverse complement strand
GGTTTCCCTTGTATCAGGGGATCGGGATTTATTGCAGATTGCCTCCGAGCATATCAAGATCCGCATTCCAAAAACAAAGGGAGCCAGAACGGAAGTAGAGGATTATTATGCAAAGGATGTACTTGAAAAATATCAGGTGACCCCGGAACAGTTCATTGAATTAAAGGCGCTTATGGGAGATACGGCGGATAATATTCCGGGTGTTCCTAAAATTGGAGAAAAAACTGCAACCGGATTGTTAGTGGAGTACGGTACCATCGACAATATCTATGCACATTTGGAGGAAATCAGCAAAAAAAGCATTCGGGAAACACTGGAAGCCAACAGGGAGCTTGCGGATTTAAGTAAGACACTGGCAACTATCAATACACAGGCAGAGGTTCCCTTTTCTCTGGAAGCGGCTAAAATCGGCCAGCTTTACACAAAAGAGGCTTATGAGCTGTTTTCTAAGATGGAATTTAAAAATATGCTTTCCAGATTTGAAGAGGATACTAGGCACAATGATCAGGCAGACAGCTTTTTCTATGTGGAGGAAAGGACGAAAGCAGAGAGCATATTTGAAGCAGCCCTTTCAAAGGAGTATATGGCATATTCCTTTTTTTCCGAATGGGTAAAGGAGGAAACAAAAGAGACGCCGCTGGAACGCATGCTGCGGGGAGAAGGCGGTGAGACGGAAGGAAAGAAGCTTCTTGGAATTGCCCTTTCCTATGGAGAAAGCAATCATGTATTCCTGAAGACCGGAGAAGAGCTTACGGAAGAATATCTTCTTGCCAAAATGAGCGAGTTAGCAAATGCTTACCGAACCCGGGGAAAATTGATGATTGCCTTTGATGTGAAAAAGACCTATGAATATTTTACCCTTTCCCAAATAGACAGAAGGCTGACGGATGGCTTTTTTGATGTAAAGCTGGCTGCCTATCTGTTAAATCCTTTAAAAAGCGAATATACCATAGAGGATATCGCCAATGAACAGTTAGGAATCATGCTAAAGGACCGGGCTGCTTATTTTGGGAAGAAATCCCTATATGAATCCATGAAAAATGAGAAGGAGGCTTTTTTAGAATATGCCTGCTTCCGTTCTTATACGGCATATGCCAGCTATGAGAAATTGAAACATCAATTGGCAGATGCGAATATGGATCTATTGATGCGGGATATGGAAATGCCTTTGACCTATGTGCTTTATCAGATGGAAAAGGAAGGGGTCATGGTAAAGGCGGGAGAGCTAAAGGAATATGGACAGGTTCTTTCGATAAAGATAGACCAGTTGGAAAAGGAAATCTACGAAGGTGTGGGAGAAGAATTCAACATTAACTCTCCCAAGCAGTTAGGAGAAATCCTGTTTGGAAAGCTGGGCTATAAAGGCGGAAAGAAGACGAAAACAGGATATTCCACTGCTGCGGATGTATTGGAAAAGTTAGCCCCGGATTATCCGGTTGTTTCCAAGATTCTGGAATACAGAGGGCTTACCAAGCTGAAATCCACCTATGCGGAAGGGCTTGCTGACTACATTATGGAGGATGGCAGGATACACAGCAATTTCAACCAGATGATTACCGCTACCGGGCGGATTTCCTCCACAGAGCCCAATTTACAGAACATTCCCATGCGCATGGAGCTTGGAAGGCTGATTCGGAAGGTATTCGTGCCAAAGGAAGGCTGCGTGCTGATGGATGCGGATTATTCCCAGATCGAGCTGCGCATACTGGCTCATATGTCCGGGGATGAGGCGCTGATTGAGGCTTATAATCAGTCGGAGGATATCCACCGCATTACCGCCTCCAAGGTGTTCCATACTCCCTTTGAGGAGGTAACGGATTTGCAGAGAAGAAATGCAAAGGCGGTGAACTTTGGAATCGTATACGGCATCAGCTCCTTTGGCTTAAGTCAGGACCTGAGCATAAGTAAAAAGGAAGCGGGAGATTATATAGAGGCTTATTTTAATACGTATCCCGGAGTAAAGGCATTTTTGGATGAAGAAGTGAAAAAGGCAAAGGAACAGGGCTATTCCATCACTATGTATAACCGGAGAAGACCTTTGCCGGAAATAAAGAGCAGCAATTTCATGCAGCGTCAGTTTGGAGAACGGGTGGCAATGAATGCGCCTATACAGGGAACGGCGGCGGATATTATGAAGCTTGCCATGATTGCCGTATATTGGGCTCTTTTAGAGGCAGGACTTTCTTCCAGGCTTATTTTACAGGTGCATGATGAGCTCCTGATTGAGACGAAGCTTGAGGAAAAGGAGCAGGTGGAAGAAATACTGGCAGGCAGCATGAAACATGCGGCACAGTTAAAAGTAGAATTGGAAGTGGATCTGCATACCGGGGAAAACTGGTATGAAGCAAAATAGGAAGTAAGCTATGAAAGTGATTGGGATTACCGGGGGAGTAGGGGCCGGAAAGTCGCGGATATTAAACTATCTGGAAGAAAAGTATCAGGCAAGGATTCTTATGGCAGACCAGGCCGCCCACAGAGTAAAAGAAAAGGGACAAAGCTGCTATGAGCCTTTAGTGAGGCTCCTTGGCAGAGAAGTGTTGGATGAACAGGGTGAAATTCATAAGGGCAGAATGGCAGCCATGATTTTTTCAGAACAAAAGCTGCTTTTACAGGTAAATGAAATCATCCATCCGGAAGTAAGGAAATATATTCTTGGGCAGATTGAGCTGGAAAGAAAAAAGGGAGAGGCGAAATTTTTCTTTCTGGAAGCCGCCCTGCTGATTGAAGAGCATTATGATGAAATTTGTGATGAATTATGGTATATTTATGCAGAGGATTCCATTCGTATAAGCAGATTGATGGAAAGCAGAGGCTACAGCCGGGAAAAGGCGCTGCAGATTATGAAAGGACAGCTTCTGGAAGAAGAATTCAGAAAGGGCTGCCAGTTTGTGATTGATAACAGCGGAAAACTGGAAACGGCATTGGAACAAATAGATAGAAAGCTGGGGGAATACCTGTGACGAAAACAAAGGAAGCATTCGTATTTGGTTTGGATATTGGAACAAGAAGCATTGTAGGAACAGTGGGTTATAAAAATAAGGAGCGTTTCGTGGTGGTTGCCCAGGAGTCAAAGGAGCATAAGACGAGAGCCATGTTAGACGGTCAGATTCACGATATCCATGCAGTAGGGGAGACCATCAAAGAGGTGGTGGAGCTTTTAGAAGAAAAAATCGGGGAGCCGTTAAAACAGGTAAGCATTGCGGCAGCAGGACGTGTGCTGAAAACAGTGACGGTCCATGCGGATATGGAATTTACAGAGGATAAGCTTATTACCCAGGAAGATATTTACGGGCTGGATTCCTTAGGGGTGGAAAAGGCTTATGAGCAGTTTCAAGTAGAAAACAAGACGGACATGAAGTTTTACTGCGTGGGATATTCTGTAGTAAAATATTACATGAACGGTTATTTGATCGGCAATCTGGAATCCCATAAGGCAAAATCCATCGGAGTGGATCTGATTGCTACCTTTCTGCCGGATGATGTGGTGGATGGACTGTACCGCGCCGTGGAGTATGCAGGGTTAGAGGTTGCTAACCTGACTCTGGAGCCTATTGCGGCAATTACGGTAGCCATACCGGAAATGTACCGTATGCTCAATATCGGTTTGATTGACGTAGGGGCGGGGACTTCCGATATTTCCATTACAAAGGATGGAAGCATTATTGCTTACGGTATGCTTCCGGTGGCGGGAGACAGCCTTACGGAAGTGATTGCAAGGCACTGTCTGGTGGATTTTACCACTGCAGAGGAAATCAAAAAGGGCATTTCCATTGCTGACACGGTGGAATATAAAGATATTATGGGGCTTCCCCAGAACATTACAAGGGAGCAGGTGCTTGATATCTGCAAAGAATCCGTTACGATGATGGCAAAGCAGGCAGCGGATAAGCTCCTTGAATTAAATGGAGGAAAGCCTGTAAGCGCCGTGTTTGTAGTAGGAGGCGGCGGCAAAATTCAGGGCTATACGGATTATGTTGCAGAGTATCTGGGGATTCCAAAGGAGCGCTGTGCTGTAAGAGGCAGTGAAGTCATGGACAGAATCGATTTTTTAGAGGCCGATGTGGTAAAGGATTCCCTGCTGGTCACTCCCATTGGTATCTGCCTGAATTTCTACGAGAAAAGCAATAACTTTATGTTTGTCACCTTTAATGATACAAGAATCAAGCTGTATGACAATAATAAATTGTCCATCGTGGATGCTGCCATGCAGGCGGATTTTCCAAATGATAGTCTCTTTCCAAAAAGGGGGCAGTCCCTTACCTTTACCATCAATGGCAAACAGAAGGTCATACGGGGAGAAGCGGGAGAAGCGGCAGTCATTACTTTAAATGGAGAGCCGGCGGATATCCATACGCCTATCCGCAGAAATGACCTGATTACTGTAAAAGAATCTACTGCAGGAAAGCCCGGAGAAATGGAGGTAGGGAAGCTGCCTGAATTTTCGGCAAGCCTTTCCGTCTTCGTAAACGACAAAAAGGTGGAATTCCCCAAATTTGCCAGTGTAAACGGACAATTACAGTCAGCCTTTTATTCCATTCAGGAAAATGATAAAATAGAAATGCTGAATTTTTATACAGTAAAGCAGATTATCGAATTTATGGATGTGATATTGGATAAAAACATGAATATCTATGTAAATAACCGGATAGCGGATCTGGATACAAAGGTTTATGAGAATTTTTCCGTTATCTGGACATTAGAAACATTAGAGCTTCCGGAGGTGGAAATAAGGGAAGAAAGCGTTCAGTTCCCGAAGGAAGTAAAAGAAAGCCCCATGGCTTCGGATTCAGATGGAAAGAAAACAGTACATGAGGATGGAACAGATAAGGAGCCGGAAGAGGTGGTCAGAGCGGACAGTCAGAGACTGAAAACCACGGAAGAAATTCAAAAGCCAGACCAGGCTTTTAACGGGATTCAGAGCAATCCGGCTGACAATCAGGGAGATGGGGAAAACAACACGATTCATATTATAGTAAACAAAAAGCCCATTACTTTATCGGGCAAAAAGGATTATATTTTCGTAGATGTGTTCGACTATATTGATTTTGACTTGTCCAAGCCCCATGGAACCAGTGTGGAAACGGTTTTAAACGGCAAAAAGGCAGGATTTACCCAGCTTCTTTCAGAAGGAGATGTGCTGGATATTTTCTGGAAGAATGAGTGATTTTGTGAGATGGAACAAAGGGAGGAAAAAAGAATGAAGCTTCTAAGCATTGCAAGCGGAAGCAGTGGAAATTGTATTTATGTAGGAAACGAGGACACCCATATTTTGATTGATGCGGGTATCAGCGGAAAAAAGGTGGAAGCAGGGCTTAAGTCCATTGGGCTTTCGGCAGCGGATTTAGATGGAGTCTTTATCACTCATGAGCATATCGACCATATAGGAGGACTTGGGGTGCTTGCCAGAAAGTGCGGACTTCCCATTTATGCCACAAAAGGCACGATTCAGGGGATTTTAGCAACAAAATCCGTAGGAAAGATTGAAATGGAGCTGTTCCATCCTTTTGAAGGCTATGGCTGCTGTCAGGTGGGAAGCCTTACCATAGACCCCCTTCCTATTTCCCATGATGCCAAGGATCCGGTAGCCTATCGTATTTACTGCGGGGAGAAACGTCTTGGAATCGTCACGGATCTTGGAATTGTCACGGAAGAGGTGGTGGATGGCTTTCAGGATATGGACGCGTTGTTCATAGAAGCCAATCATGACGAAAGGATGCTGCAGGCAGGAGCTTATCCCTATTACTTAAAAAAGCGCATTGCAGGCAAGAAAGGGCATTTGTCCAATGAAAGCAGCGGCAGGCTTTTAAGCAATATTGTAAACGACCATTTAAAATATATTATGTTAGGTCATTTAAGCCATGAAAACAACCTGCCGGAGTTGGCTTATGAAGCGGTACGGTTAGAAATCAATATGGGGGATAATCCTTACCGTGCAGAGGATTTTTATATCAGCGTGGCAAAAAGAAGTGAACCAAGCCCCCTGATTGAATTTTAAGAATTCAGAAAATAGAATGGAAATATGAGGAGTAGAGAAATGAAAAAAACAATCATAACAGTAGTAGGAAAAGATACGGTAGGAATCATTGCAAAGGTGTGTACATATCTTGCGGAAAATGAAGTGAATATTCTGGATATTTCCCAGACCATCGTACAGGATTATTTTAACATGATGATGTTAGTGGATATGAACCAGGCCAAAAAGCCTTTTGGAGATATTTCGGATGAGCTTGCAAAGGTGGGAGAGGAAATCGGTGTGGTAATCAAATGCCAGAGAGAAGATATTTTTGATAAAATGCACCGTATATAATAAAATAGCATAAAACGGAGAATGTGACATGATTAACTTTTTTGAAGTAAACGAAACAAATAAAATGATCGAGAAGGAAAATCTGGATGTGAGGACCATCACAATCGGAATCAGCCTGCTTGATTGTATCTGTACAGATTTGGAAACCCTTAGAAAAAATATATATGATAAAATTGAAAGAACCGCAAGAAATCTGGTGGCAACTGGGGAAGCAATCGAGAAAGAATTTGGTATTCCAATTGTAAATAAAAGAATTTCCGTAACTCCCATTGCCCTTGTGGGAGGGGCAGCCTGTAAGACAAGCGAGGATTTTGCAAAAATAGCAGAAACTCTGGATCAGGTGGCAAAAGAAGTAGGCGTGAATTTTATCGGAGGCTATTCCGCCCTTGTTTCAAAGGGCATGACGAAGGCGGATGAGCTGTTGATTCGCTCCATCCCCCTTGCCCTTTCCAAAACGGAAAGAGTATGCAGTTCCGTGAATTTAGGATCTACCCGCACCGGAATCAATATGGATGCGGTAAAGCTCATGGGCGAAATCGTAAAGGAAACGGCGGAATATACAAAAGAGGATGATTCTTTAGGCTGTGCAAAGCTGGTTGTATTTTGCAATGCGCCGGATGACAATCCTTTTATGGCAGGTGCATTTCATGGAGTTACGGAGGCGGATGCCGTCATTAACGTAGGAGTATCCGGGCCGGGTGTGGTGAGAACCGCTTTGGAAAAAGTACGGGGAGAAAGCTTTGAGGTCCTTTGTGAGACCATCAAAAAGACTGCCTTTAAAGTAACAAGAGTAGGCCAGCTTGTGGCAAAGGAAGCTTCCAGGCTGTTGCAGATTCCTTTTGGAATCGTGGACCTGTCACTGGCTCCCACGCCTGCAATCGGTGACAGCGTGGCGGATATTTTATGTGAAATCGGTCTGGAATATGCCGGAGCGCCGGGAACTACCGCAGCTTTGGCATTGTTGAACGATCAAGTGAAAAAAGGAGGTGTGATGGCTTCTTCCTATGTAGGGGGATTAAGCGGCGCTTTTATTCCGGTCAGCGAGGATCAGGGAATGATCGATGCAGTAATGGCAGGGGCGCTTACTTTGGAAAAGTTAGAAGCCATGACCTGTGTATGCTCCGTAGGGCTTGATATGATTGCCATTCCGGGAGATACAAAGGCATCCACTATATCCGGCATTATTGCTGATGAAATGGCAATCGGCATGGTGAACCAGAAGACCACAGCCGTGCGGATTATTCCGGTAATCGGAAAGGGAGTAGGGGAAAAGGTGGAATTTGGCGGGCTTTTAGGCTATGCTCCCATTATGCCGGTAAATCCATTTTCCTGCGAGGATTTCATAAACAGGGGCGGCAGGATTCCAGCGCCTATCCACAGCTTTAAAAATTAGGGCAAAAGACCCGGGAGGTATTTTTATGGATTTTAATGCAGTATATCACCGTGCAAACGATAATTTTTGTTATCCATTAAATGAGAATGAACTGATTATCAACATAAAGACAGGGTATGACGTAAAACAGGTGAATCTATATCAGGGAGATCCGTTTTCTGCAGGAATCCTTGGGGGAAATCAGGTCTGGACCGGAAATGTCTGGGCCATCCATTTTAAGAAACGGTTAAAAAATCAAATCTGGTGGACTACCACGCTGCAGCCGGAATATAAGCGCTTAAAATACTATTTTGAGCTGATTACCGATTCGGAGCGCTGGTATTATTTTGAAGATGGATTCGTCAGCGAGGAACAGATGAAGCTGGAAGGAAGGAGCATGCAGTGCTTTGTATTTCCATGGATGAATCCTTCCGATATCAACAAGACTCCCGCCTGGGTAAATGAAACGGTATGGTATCAGATCTTTCCGGAACGGTTCTGCAACGGGAATCCGGAAAATGATCCGGAAGGAACCCTTCCATGGAAAAACAAAGGCAAGGTGACAAACCGGGAATTTTATGGAGGTGACCTGCAGGGAATCATCAATAAGCTGGATTACTTAAAGGAGCTGGGAATTACCGGAATCTATCTGACACCAATCAACGAAGCGCCTTCCAGCCATAAATATGATACAACGGATTATACAAAGATAGACCCTCATTTTGGGGATGAGGAAACTTTTATAAAGATGGTGGAGGAAGCCCATAAACGGGGTATCCGTGTGATGCTTGACGGGGTATTCAACCACAGCGGGGAATTTTTTGCCCCCTGGCAGGAGGTTTGTGAAAAAGGACCGGAATCCAAGTATTATGACTGGTTCATGATCAATGAGTGGCCTTTCGTCCATAAGGGCGGTGCAGCAAAAAAGAAACAGTTCTATAGCTTTGCCTTTTTTGACCAGATGCCAAAGTTGAATACAAATAATAAAGAAGTAAGGGAATATCTGTTAGGTGTCTGTGAGACCTGGGTGAAAAAATATAATGTTGACGGGCTTCGATTAGATGTTGCTAACGAGATTTCCCATGTATTCTGTAAGGAGCTTCGGACAAGGATGAAGGAAATCAACCCGGATATATACATATTGGGGGAAATCTGGCATGACGCCATGCCATGGCTGAGGGGAGATGAATTTGATGCGGTCATGAATTACCCTCTTGGGCAGAGCATTAAGGATTTCTGGATTGATAAAAGTTTGACCAACGAAGATTTTGAATTTACCATCAACCGGTGCTATACGGGATATATGCAGCAGACCAATGACGTACTGTTCAATCTGTTAGATTCCCATGACACCAAAAGGCTTCGCAGCGATGTGAAGAATCTGGATGAATATTTCCAGCAGATTGCCGTATTGTTTACTATGCCGGGAAGTCCCTGTATTTATTATGGGACAGAAATTGCCATGGAAGGAGACCATGATCCTGACTGCAGGCGGTGTATGCCCTGGGAGGAAATAGAAGCAGGAGAATACAACGATAGAATTGATATTATCAGACAGTTGATCCATTTAAGGAAAAGCGAGCCGTTAATGCGCACGAGAAATTTCCATTTTCCCAATAAGCTGGAAAATCCCCGTGTAATCGAGTTTATGAAGTCGGGTTGGGTGGATAATTACTTAGAGGTCATTATAAACTGTGCGGAAGAGGATATGGAAATCAGAAGGGAAGGAGAAATTCTGTTCCAGAGGCACTATATTGACAATACATTGTTGAAAAATGGCATTCTGATACGAAAAATAGTTAAGGATGAGATATAGGATATGGCGATTTCGGAACGAATATGGCTGATTGCATTTACTGTTTTGGAAGGAATAGTTCCTTTTCTTTGCTACTTTTATCCGAAGACTTTTTCTTATGAAGCCATGCTGCTTTTACTGCCAATTGGAATGGCATTTCTTTACCTGCTTTTTTTTGGAAAAGAGAGACTTTTTGAGACAGATGTGGTGGAGTATGGAATGTTTCAGATGTATTTGGTGGCAGCGCTTGTTTTTTTCTTTTTGATGGGCCTTCGGCTTGCCTTAAGCTCAAGCTATAGTTATCGAACAGGTGAAAATACTTATCTGATGATGATCTTAATGCTTTTGGGTGCTGTTGCTACGGTTGTAATTGATGATGTTATATTTACTGTTATTTTTATTGTCATAGGAAAAGTATATGGGCTGGAAAGCATTTTCTCCAAAAAACGGAAGGAAGACCAGGAGTTTTATAAGAAAGACGCAGGGCCTTACGGTGGTTATCGGAACATCTATGAAAAGATGTATTGGGAAGAGCTGGAAAAAAGGCAGAGAGAGCAATTTAGACAAAAGAAACGAACATGGGAAAACGTTCACTGGGAAAAAAATCCAGAATTTCGCCAGAACTATCGGGAAATGCCAAAAGAGCCGCAACCGAAATTCTTATTTGAGAAAACCTTATATTTTAGGTCTATTTCCAGCTTAGAGGAAGTTCGCCCAAGATACCTGTCCTTAATGAAAAAATACCATCCGGATATGCCGGGAGGAAGTAAGGAAATCGCGCAGGAAATTCAAAGCGAATATGATAAAATCTGTAAGGAAAATGGGTTATAGAATTGCTGGTACATAAAGAATAAAAAGAAGATATTATAGCGGTACAATCAGAATTTGGTTATTATGAAATAGGAGATAAAAAATGCGTCGTTCGGATAGAGAAGTAAAAGAATTTAAAGATATCGTGGCTATCATGGAAAAATGTGATGTGTGTCGAATTGCTTTAAATAATAATGGCTATCCATATATATTAC
>CAMWWJ010000099.1 GCA_947177925.1 uncultured Lachnospiraceae bacterium | reverse complement strand
ACCGGATCAAGGGACTACTCTGTCTGTTTCATTCCTACAATAAACTTACGCTATCAAACTGAAATAAATAGTTGCTGGAGCAACACAAGCATGGTATAATAATTAAAAGAAAAGTTATATTGTAACAAGAGGTAACAAGCACAAAAAGTAGGTAATGGCTATGGGAGAGAATATTAAGTGCTCCGAATGTGGAAGCAGCTATGATAAAATGTTTTTATTAGGGAAGCAAGGCAATACCGATATTTGTCCAATGTGCGGTGCCGATGTGATGGCTGGAGAAGAACATCCGGACTGGATTACTTGGTATTATTATGGATTTAAAGATGATAATTCTTCTCAATTATTACATGATAAACCAATAGATTTAGAAAAACGTGGAGATGTTTATTACCTTATAAAAGAATTTCAAGCCCCACCAAGAGATGAAAATGGTAATTGTGATGCGGCAAAAAAAGAACTTAAAAAGTATGTGCCAGATGCTTTTACGGAATCAAAATCTGTACCTAAAGTGCAATGTCCTTATTGCTTTAGCACAGAGATTCAAATGGTTCCGAAAAAATTTAGCTTATTGACAGGATTTGCAACAAATGGATATAACCGTGTTTGCATAAGATGCCAGAGAAAATTTTAGAATTTTTAACAAGTGAACAATGGAAAGATAAGAGAGGCTACAATGTACCCTCTCTTTTATTATGCCAAAATTAAGGAGGAAACAGAAAGATTGAATAGTGGAAATAATGAATTTGTATTAAATTTGCTTGCTTTATTGGACAAACAAAAAAGCAAAAGTCAAATAAATTCTGATATCAAGAATTTGGAACAAACAATCAGAAAGATTAAGATAGTTGCTACCCTGGCAAAAGGAAATACAAAAACTGAGTTGAATCAGACGATAAGGCAGATGGAAGCCCAATTAAGACAGATTAAAGTACAGGCTAAGATAGATAATCGCCAGTTAAACAGGGAAATTAACAATGCTTTAAGGAATGTATCTGCAAGAGATATCAACCTTAATCTTAATAGCAACAGCGAAAGGCTGAATGCACAGGTAAGAAGGGTTGTTTCACAGGCAAGGGAATATGTAAACAGAAATCCATTAAACATAAATATCGACTTAAAGAAAGAGAAATTATTGAACCAGCTTACAACCTTTACCAATAAGTATACAAAGATAAATGAATCATCTTATTGGCTTGGGGAAGCTGAAAGGCTACGTGGCGTAATTAGTTCTGTCAGTAACCGTTCAGAATTAAGGGATGCAACAGACGAATTACAAGTCTTTACTTCTGGTGTCAGAGCTACTGGATATGCGGCTGTTTCTACTACGGATAAGATCAAAGGAATGTTGGGTAACATTGTAAAAGTTGGGAATTATTTTGGACTTGCCTTTGTTGCTGTGAATAAATTCCGTCAGTCTTTAAACACATTGAAGACAAATGACACAATACTCACAGAAGTATCAAAAACTTCGGAAATGACAAAACAGCAGTTAAAAGAACTTGGGGATGAAGCATTTAAGGTTGCAAGTAAGTATGGACAGGTTTCTGGGAACTACTTATTAGCTGTTCAGGAGATGGCAAGGTCAGGATATGAAACTCTATCAAAAGAACTAGGTGAACTATCACTGCTTGCACAATCAGCAGGAGATATGACAGCAGAAATGGCAAATAATTATTTGCTTGCTACCGATGCAGCATACAAGTATGGTGGTAGTGTAGAAAAACTTAATGCAGCACTTGATGGAGCGAATTTTATCAGCAATAAGAATAGTGCCAATATGACGGATATAGCCGATGCGATTAGAGTATCAGCCTCATTTACGGCGAATGCGGGAGTGGCAATTGATGAATTGACAGCAGCAGAAGCAACTATGATTGCCACAACGAAAAGAAGCGGCTCAGAAATGGGACGTGCATTCCGTTCTATCGTTCTCAATTTGCAGCAAGTCTCTGGTGAGTTTGATGGTGAAGTTATTGATGAAGAACAGCTTAAGAAAGTGGAAGCCAGATGCCATTCTTTAGGTGTGGAATTAGAATACATGAAAAACGGCATTGTTACACTACGTAATCCGATGGAAGTCCTCAAAGATTTGGCAGAGGTCTATAATTCTTTACCAGACAATAGTGCCGATAAACAAGGTCTTATTTCGGACATTGGTGGGAAATACCATGCTAACGCATTAAGTAGTTTGCTTAGCCGTTGGGATTTATACGAAAAGATGTTAAAAGAGTATTCCCAAGGCACAGGATCAGCACTTGAAGAGGCAAACAAAACGGCTGATTCCTGGGAGGGACGGCTGGCACAGCTTCAGAATTCCTGGGACAGCTTTGTGAATTCCCTAACAGGTAAAAATGTAGTTAAGGGTGGCATATCATTTCTTGATAATACAATCCAGGCATTCGAGAAATTAACGGATACAATAGGCACTATACCAACCATTCTTGCAACAGTAAATGCTTCTATGACTGCGCTCAATAAGAACTATGGGATTACTCAGTTGTTCAATAGAGAAACTCATAAAATGGATATTCAGGGTAATTTTATGGGAATTGATATAACAGCCTATAAGACGCAGATAAAGCATTTTCGTGAAGCTGAAATTGCAATGGCAAGTTGGAATAATAGTTTAGTAGATGGTACAGCAGATATTAATACTTTTAATAATGCTACAGTCCAGAACAACGAACAACTCAAAGCTTATCTTGCAACAACTTCCCAAGAAGCCCCGGCTAGTTTAAATGGTTATAAATCATATCTACATGCGGCAGGAGTTAGCACAGATTCCTTGCGGCTTAA
This sequence comes from uncultured Lachnospiraceae bacterium, assembly GCA_947177925.1. Taxonomy (GTDB): domain Bacteria; phylum Bacillota; class Clostridia; order Lachnospirales; family Lachnospiraceae; genus RGIG3040. Next base: position 7,709 of record CAMWWJ010000099.1, on the reverse strand, counting down.
ATCAATCCTATTAAATTCTGTAATAAGCCTTGGTTTAGGTATCGCAATCCAAGCGGTAGTAACTGGAATCACCAAACTAATCCAAGCAGAAAGCGAATTAGCACAAAAGACCAGTGAAGCCGCTAAAGCTTATGATTCCGCTTCCAATACACTTGCCGACTATACCGAAAGATATAAAGAACTACATACAGCTCTATTAGCTGCAAAAGGCAATGAACAGGAAACATACAATGTCAAAAAGCAACTCCTAGACCTGCAAACAGAACTGAATGAAAAATATGGTGATGAATACGGTAAGGTCAATCTTGTAACCGATGCTTATAAAGACCAAACGGAAGCGTTAAAAGATTATAATAAGGAACTTTCCCAATCGTTCCTTAACGAGAACGAAAAAGGTCTTAAACAGGCTAAGAGGAAAATGGAAAGCGAAGACCATTACAATCTTAGCTACACTGGAATTTCGGAATTTTCCGATGAAGGAAAGATTCTTCAGGAACTTGCGGAAAAATATGAAAAGCTAGGTGTAAAGTTACAGCGGGATTCAGAAGGTCTTTTATCTGTACATTTAAATGCGAATGCGGATGATGCCTATTCTGTTATCAATTCTTTCATGTCCGATTTAAGAAAGAAATCGAAAGATTGTGAAGACGAGAAATTGTTTTCAGAGACATTTAACATGCTTTCTTCTGAATTGAATCGGGCAAAAGCCACAATTGACAAGTTTGGAGACACCTATAAGAAAGCACTAACAGCGGAAATTACCGTCAACGATAGTTTGTCAAAAACATATGATGATGCTATCAAAAAGGTAGAAGAGTACAACGAAGCGGTTTTAAGAAGTGAAAATCCATATGATGATAAAAATGTAGAAAAAGCTTACCAGAATTTACAGAAGATTAAAACAGGGATTCAAGAGAATAAATCGGAATGGGGAAAATACGGTTCAGTCATGAAAGATGTGTTTGATCAGGCTGATACTTCCTGTCTTGATTTTAACAATGCAATTTTAACAAACCAGGATGGAATCAAGGAACTGATTTCCGAATTGGAAGATGTCAACGATATTGATTTACAGGCAATGCTTGATGATGGAGATAATGGGGATGCCTTTGACAAGCTTATTGATAAGGCTATCGAATATGGTGTATGTACCGACAACACGTCCGATGAAGTCCAAAAATTGATTGACCTGCTTATACAACTGGGATATGTCCAAGGAGAAGTACAGGAGACAACGAATGATGGAATTTCCTTAGAAACAGCAAAATCAAATGTGGAATCCCTGACAGAAGAATATGAACTTCTTCAAGAAGTCCTATCAGACACTGGCAATATCCAACAAGAAACCTATGAAAAGCTACTCTCCTGCTCTGCCAAATATTCCACGGCAATCCGCACAGAAAACGGACGTATCACACTTAACACGACCAAGCTGAAGCAGGTTGCAAAATCTCGTCAGCTTGACACCAAAGAAACCATCCGTCAGACACTTGCTATCAAAAAGCAGGAATGGATTCAGTGGAAAAACAGAATAGAAAACTATAACGGCACTCTGCTAGATTCTATTGAAACAAAATACAATGATATTGACGCATTACAGGCGGAAATCACACAGTATGAACTCTTAGTAAACAGCCTTGACAATGCCACTTCCGCATTTGAAAGGTTCAAAGCAGCACAGCAGACTAACGATCAGGACATGTACGACACCGCTAAGGACGCATTTGATGTTCTTAAAGAATATTCCAGCAAAAAAGACAGTGAAAACTATGGAAAATACAACCGTGACGAATTCCAGGAAGCTGCCATGCTCCTTATGGATGAAGATACCTACAGGAAAGCACTGAATGCAAAAGACCTTGTAGAATATCAGAAAGTCGTAGATGGTTTTGTCAAATCCATTTCCCCACTGTTTGATGAGAACAATGCAAAATCTGCATCAAAACTATTTGATGAAGTGGATAAGATCTTGGAAAGCGGGGATATACCAAAAGCAGATACGGACTGGGCTGAAAGGCTTGGAATCAGCAAAGAGGTATTTAATGCACTGAAACAGCTTGCAAACCAGTATGATTATAACAACAAAGAAGTGTTTGAAAGCTTCCAAATGGATAAACTGGATGATTATCAGGAAAAATTATCTAATGTAGCACAGGAACAGGAAGCTTTGAATGCCATTACAGATAAATCAAGCAACGTATATCTGAAACAGGCGCAAAACTTGGAACAGGCACAAGGGAAATTAGACACATTCGTGGATGAAACCGTGTCTTCCATGACAAAGGCTTATGACAAATATGTAATTCCAGGCAATGCTAGCGGACAGACTTTTGCGGAATATATAAAAGACCAGTTCAATTTTGAAGATACAGACGTTGACGGTTCCATACTTGCCATGATTGATAAAGCGGACAGTCTGAAACAAAGACTGGATTCCATATCACCAACAGAAGCGGTACAAAAACAGTTTAGCGAATATGACCAGTTACAGTCTATCATTTCCGCATTGTCAGCTTTAGGATTCCAGTATGAAAAGACGGCAAACAACAAAGCAGACTTTGAAGCTTCCATGCAGAAAGAAGAAACAAAATCGTCTTCCGATATCTTAAAGGAACGTGTGGAACAATACAAGGAACTCCAGAAAGAAGCGGAAATATGCCAGAAAGCCCTATCCCATGCAGACCCCGGCAGTGAAATATTTACCGCCATGTCCTCACAGTTATCTGATGTTAAGTCACAGATGGATGCGCTCCGTGAGCCAATCACTATTGAAATCAACGCAAATATAGCAGAACTGGAAGCAAGCATCCAACGGGTGACGGAAGCGAAAAACCAGTTTGCGAAAAGCAATTCCGGACTGGAAAACACCATGTTCTATTCCAGTCAGATGAACAGCTATAATGCGCAGATTGAAAAGGACACGGCTAATAAAGCAGAACTTGAAAAGACATTGAAAGTCATAGTGGATGATGACGAAGCAAAAGGGAAGATGGAACTCCTTGCCTCTTTTAACATTGATGATAAGACATTCAGTGTATCTGCAAATGATAATGCAACACCTGTCATTGACGCAATAAACAGTAAGAAGATTGCCGATAAGAATTTTAAGATTACAGGAAGTTATGTTGGCGCAGGTGGGGGAGGCTCTACTCCTACACTTGGTGGAATACCTGTAGCCAGTGGAAACAATCATGCAGAAGGAACGGTTGGACGTGCTTTTGCTTCTGGTTATAATGGACTCCCATCTAATGAAAAAGGTGCATTACGAAGCGAATACGGGCAAAAGGAATTAACCGTATATCCAAATGGAACATATGAAGTTACGGACAAACCTGTCATAAGCAACCTTCCAAAAGGAACTGTTATCTTTAATGAGGAACAGACAGAACGTATTTTAAAAGGAAAGACACATGCGGATGGTACAGTTCACAATGCTTTTAACGAGGGAACAGGCACAAATGTGAATCTTCCCAATTTTAGGGATGTAAGTACCAATAACAAAGCAATCAAAGCCGCAAGGCAAGAAGAAAAGAAAGCAACTAAAGAAAAAGAGAAAAAAGAAAAGGAAGTTAATGAAGAAATCATTGACTGGATTGAGCGCAGGCTTAAGAAGTTCCAACGTCTCTTTGATAAATGGCTGAAACAGGCTGAAACTGCTCTTACAAGCGGATTCATTACGAAATACTATAAGAAGGCCACTTCTTCCCTGAAGAATCTGCTAACCACACAAGGCAAAGCATACAATCGCTATATGAAAGAAGCAAATGCTGTAGGGCTGGACGAGACGTATGCAAAGAAAGTGCGTAACGGTACAATCGACATCCAGACAATTAAGGATGAAGATTTAGCGGATAAGATTGCAAAATATCAGGAATACTACGACAAAGCAATCGACAGCACTACTTCCTTTGTGGAGACGGCTGAAAAGCTGTATAATCTCCCACTGGATAAGGCAGCAACGAAGATAAAGAAATTTAGCGATGCGATTGATCTTCTGGATAAAAAGCTTGACAATGCTATTGGTTCCAAGAGTAAAAATAAACTTGTGGACAAACAGACCAAAGAAGAGAAAAAGACTTTAGAGGCTTATAAGACTGCAAGTAAAGAAGCTGCAAAGAATTACAAAACAGCAAAGAAAACTTTAGGTAAGTCCAGTACGCTGAAGAATTCCGGTGTCAACGCAAAAGAAAAGAAAGCAATCAAAGCTGCTATCAAAGCAGGAAAAGAAGTTAACCTGTCCTACTTTACAGAAGGTTCAAAAGGCTACAATGCAGCAGTGAAATACAACGAAGCATTGAAAGCCAGAACTAAAGCTACTTATGACTTGGCAACTGCACAGGAAGAATACACCTCCTGGCTTGTGGAAGCAAGCAAGATCAAATTTGATAACATAGCGGATGATTATGAAAAGAAAGTCCAAATGTTAGACCATCAGGTGAAAGCGATTGACAACCGCATTTCTGAAATCGAAACAGCCGGGAAGAACGTCAACCGCTCCTACTACGACACACAGAAGACAATAAATGCACAAAAGCTTGCTGAATACAGACAGGAAAAGGCGGACTTGGAAGAAAGCCTGAAAAATATCAAACAGGGAACGGATGAATGGTACGATGCATTTGATGCAATCCAACAAGTATCATCTGCTATCTCTGATTGCGTAAAGGAAACCTATAATTTAAACAATGCCATCAACCAGTTACACTTTGACTTGTTTAATGATATAGCAGATTCTATTAACCGTATCATCACAGAGCAGGATTTTCTACAGGGATTATTTGCACATGAGAAAAATTCTGACAACAAAACAGGAAACTTAACAGATGCAGGTATTGCAAAGCTTGGTTCATTGTCGGCAAGTTACTATGCTTCTAAAGAAAAGGCAAATAATGATAAAGAAATGGTTGATAAGCTGCAATACATGCTGGATAACAAACAATTGTCTGGATTTGGACTTACTTTCAATTCTATTGATGATTTAGAGGCAAAGTTACAGGAAATGTATACCACATGGCAGAATGACATTAAGGAGACTTACAGTCTGGAAACAAACTTAGTGGATGTCATGAAGGAAAAGTATCAGGCAGAACTTGATTTGTTGCAGGATCTTATTAAAAAGAAAAAAGACGCTTTAAGCCTCGAACAGGATTTGCATAATTATCAGAAAACCATTAATGAAAAGACAAAGGATATAACAACCATCCAGAAACAAATCGCAGCATATTCAGGCAATTCATCTTCCGAAGCAATGGCAAAGTTACAAAAGTTGCAAAAGGAACTTTCTGATAAACAAGACGATTTACGCGAGACGGAATATGACCGCTATATTTCCGATCAACAGGATATACTCGATAAATTGTACACAGAATATGAAGAACTCATCACAAAGAAACTAGAAGACTTCATGGGACTTGTACAGGAAGGGCTTGAAACTGCCAACAACAACCTAAGCGGAATCAATGATTATCTGTCAAAAGTCGCAACAGATAATGGCTATACGGAAGAAACAAAAGGCTTGTTCAACGGAGTCACTGGCGGAATCAAAGAAAATACGGACAGAATCATTTCCTCCATTGAAAAAAGGGTGGATGCAAACAGCGGAACGAAATCAGATGGACAGGGAAATGCAGTGGCAAATAGTGCAAAGCCTGGTTCTGTTAATACAGACGCAAAGAAAAACACAGGGAATACAGAGGTAAATGGAAATTCCACTACTGTAAGTGACACGGACAAGGCAAATAAAGCTTATGACGATTATCTTAGACTCAAAGCGGAAGAAAACAAGATAAAAGCCGAGGCAGAAACTAAGAAAACCAACACCGCAAAACCATCCAACGATTCTGCAAATGTATTGCTCTCTTCTGAATCACAAAGGCTATCTGATATAGATAGATCAGGGAGAATGTCTTCTTCTGTTAAGAAAGATTCCATAACAGAGGGCATATTTGATAATATTAAAAAGCTGATTATTCCCGGATTCAAGAAAGGTGGTATTGTCAGTGTTGATGATATCGAAAAGCAGGTTAAGACTAATGGGGATGACGGACTTGTTTCCGTTAAAAATGGGGAATGGGTTGTCCCTGCAAATTTAACACCCGAACTTCAAAAATTGACCGAATATGTTCCTGTGATGAGCAATCTTGCACAGGGATTGGTTGAACTGCCTAAAATGCCTGTGATTGAACCTGTTAGGAATACGGGGGATAATGTTACTTTTGGTGACATCCACTACACCTTTGAACTTCCAAATGTTGTAGATGAGAAAAGCTTTATAAACACTATGCAAAACAGCAGTAAAGTTCAAAAATGTATGAAAAGTATTACGGTTGACCAGTTATCTAATACTGGGCGATTGGCTGCAAGAAGTATTAGATAAGATTGTGAAGAGTGACTGAAATATGTTGCTCTTCTACTTTGGGGGTTGTGGTAATTTGATGTGAAGTTGTGGCAAAATTATTTACTGGCAGTTTTTATAGTATAATATGAATATGTAAAAGTAAGTGAAATGATTACATTATTTTTACTTACTATCAGTATAATGAACTATTTTTATAAGTTTTAGTAGATTTTTGTCAATTATTAGTATATAATGAAAATGCGATATATTCTATCGTAATTTTCGGAAAGGAGGAAAATATGGGAATGGCAGGTAAATATGTTTTTCCAGACCCAAATGATAGGTCAAAAAATAACCCTTGTACCATCATGGAAAATAAGAAAGTTTTAGGTATTTACAATCAAGATCATCCAGACGAAGAAGATATGCAAAAAGTTACAGATAAGGTACAGGAATGGATTAAAGATAAAGCTGACGAACTGGGCTGGGATGAAGTAAAATTTGCTGGTGGTCAATGCATTTTAGAAAATCATTTTAAAAATTAGTATAAGTATAAAAAAAGAGCAAGAGAAATAAATCTCCTGCTCTTTTTTATGTCTAAAAATAAACACAAGATAGACCAAATCCACATTGAAAGGAGCAAATCAGATGTTTTTAAATAGATTTAATAAAACAAAAATTCTCACACAAGAAACAAATGGGATTTTAATAAGGGAAAACAAACGATTAAAAAGAGAAAACTTTAAACTCACGGAAACCCTTAGAAATCTGGAGGATTACAGGAATGAATATGTTGAACTGATTGGAGAGGTAAGGAAAATGAAAGCTGAATATCAGGAAAAGTTGGATGAAATAAGCGAATTGGAAAAGAAATATAAGAAAGAGTTGGAAATGCTTGCAAGTAAATAATAAATTGATATCGAAATAATGTTAAGGAACTGATAACACTGCCAATACCCTCAAACATTAGAAAATATCTAATGCTTGGGGGTACATATATAGAAAAGAAAAAATAGGACTGAATTTAGAAAATTAAATATAGCATTCATATAGAGGTGACAAGTTATCATAAAAGACATTAACATAGAAAAGAAAAATAAAATAAATGATTGTGCAGTAAAATACAATAGCATAAGCAATTCTCAATATGAAACAAGTAATCAGGAAATATTGAGATTTATTATAAATAGTGGTATCATAGACATTAGCGATGTACAGAATAGCATAGAAGCTATGAAACGTGAAGAATTGTTAAAGAAACATCCGTACAAAATATGGCAGGGAAAAGATGGTAAATGGTATACTTATATGCCGGATAATCAGAAAGCTTCCTGTATACTTTAAATAGGTCAAGCGATTGACACAAAAAAAT
>CAMWWJ010000098.1 GCA_947177925.1 uncultured Lachnospiraceae bacterium | reverse complement strand
ACATAGTATAAAGCATAATCAAAATTATGGAGGCTCAATATGAGTGATTTAACAGCAAGCCACTGCGGATGTGGCTCAAACAACAATTCTGGCTGTGGCTGCAGCAGTATCATTTGGATTATTATTTTATTGGCAGTTTGCGGAAACAATGGCGATAACGGCTGTGGCTGTGGCGGCTTTTTAGGCGGCTTTGGCGGCGGCGACAACAATTGCTGTGAACTGATTCTCTTACTTCTGATCTTAAGCAGCTGTTGTGGTGGCAATGGATTTGGCTGCTAATTACCAGCAGTAAATTTGTCTGTCAATGACCGGCAATAAAAAAATCAGATGACTCTCTGAGAGAACATCAGAGAAGGTGATGTCAAAAAGGGCGATACTATCACATCGCCCTTTTGCATACACTGTAGTAAAGAAATCCCTTTGAAAATGGGGAACAGGAATGAACACAAAGGAGTTTTCTATGGAAAACGATAAAATTGCCGCCTTTGATACATTATATACAAGCAACCATATCCAGATGCTGAAGCTGGCCCTTCCTCTCATGCCGCCGGATAAGCAGTATTTCGGTGCTATTTTCATTAAATATATGGAGCTAAATTACACTCTTTCCCTTGGAAAATATTTAAGAAACCAGCTTTGTGCCTGTAGCGGATTTGAAAATTACGGAATGGAAGTTTTTCTAAAGGAAATTATGCCATTTTGTAGTGAAAAGGAAGCGGAAAGAATCCAAAAAATAAGCAATATGATGAAAAGCTTCAAAACCTTTCAGGAAATGAAATCCATGATGGATTTATTCGGCACGGATATGTTTGGCACAGATATGGGCGGCGGTGGCGGTGGCGGTTTTTCACCCGATATGCTGAAAGGACTCTTATCGGATGAACAAATGGCTTTATTTGAAATGTTTATGGATGGAGGCAGCTCAAATGAAAAATGATACTTGGAAAGAGGATGAACGAATCCGGCATATTTCCCGGGAAAAGCTGGATTTCTTACAAAAGCTGGTTTTTGAAATGGATACCATCGGACCAAAAGAAAGACTTCCGTTTTTGTTAGCATTAGCTAACCGTGCAAAAAAAGAACATATCTCCTTCAGCAACGAGGAAGTAGATACGATTATTGCTGTTTTAAAGGAAAACAGCTCTGCCGATGAAATCCAGAAAATGGACAAAATCATTAAGATGTTCCAGAAGCGGTAAAGTGACAATCCGAAAAAACTAAGAGCACTGCCCCGTATTTGGGGAATGCTCTTAAAAAATCTCATTTAATGCCCGTCCATTCCTATATGTTCATTTCAGGCATATTTATTTCCGGCATGCTCATCTCTGCCATATCCATTTCCGCAATCTTTCGGTCCGCTGCTGCAATCAGTTCCTGTCTTCTTTTACTGTAATTGTAAGCCTTTTCTAATTCTTTGTCATATCCTATAAATACAAATGGCAGCCTCTGCCCTATCATCGCTATAACATCCTCAACCTGCTGTTTACCTAAGCCTATATTATAATTTCTGCCATCTCGCAGCTTCAACATGACAGAATAGGATGTCCCGGTTTTTATGCCATTTGTCCGGTGTGTCGTAGTTACCGGATATGCCCATAAAAGTTCCTTGCTTTCAAGCAATATGGTTTTCACTCCGTTTGGCGCCATAATAAAATCCCTTGCAACCCGAAAACCATGTACAGGCGCTGTAGCCTGATAAAAACGTTCCAGCTCTGCCATTGCCTGGTCATAATTAGGTGCCTTTTTGCAATATTCGGTAATCATCTTATAATAGCCGCCTCTTGCGTTTTTCACAATCTTCCAGATTGCAATCAGAATTGGAACCACTGCAAGGACACACAAAAAATAAAGAATGTCTTTATCCAATCCACCAATTTCATTTACTCCTAAATAATATGGCAAAAATGCTTCCAGTTCTTCCTCACTCCATCCAGTCGACGCATAATACTGCTTGTAATACTTCAGGCTGTCCTCACTCATTGGCATGATGGTGCCTTCAACCTGAAGGGACTTTGGAAGCTGTTCGTTTTCCCCATTTAAATAATCTGCAGTTTCCTGCATAATTTCATCACATTTCTTCATGTCGTCCCCTCTTACTACAAGGCCGATGTACGACTTCTCCCCTACCGGAATGATATATTCTTTTTCTGTAGTCTTTCCGTCCTCCGTTGTATAGGCATAATAATCCATAATTGCATAAATATCTGCACTCACATATTGTTTCTGTTTTCCAATTTCCTCATCCTTCAGGTCATACAGATTCACTTTTCCATTTAACAGCACATGAAAGCCTGTAAACCAAGCAACTGCAACCAGCGCAATGGAAATAATGACACATATAATGACCGCAGCTCTTGTTTGTTTTGTACTTTTTTCTTTTAGTTCCTTTAACATCTTTCTCCTCCGCTAACTTCTTTTTAGAATTCCATTTTAACTGCCTATTCATTTTATACCATTGATCCATATTTAGCAATAGGTCAAACGGGTGACCATCAACAAAAAAAGAAAGAGGAAATTGTATATTTATTATAAACAACTTCCTCTCTTTTTTACTTTTGTTATCGTTTTCACTCTGAGAACCAAAACGAAATCATGTTGCTCTCTGCTTATTTCATGACAATATTGATAATCCTGCCCGGCACATAAATTTCTTTTACCACATTGCCGGAAAGCTTATCACCAAGCGCTTCCTTTCCTGCCGCAATAGCGCTGTCCTTATCAATATCCGCCGGCACGGTAATGACTGCTTTCGTCTTTCCGTTAATCTGAACGGCAATTTCTTTTTCGTCATCCACCATAGCTTTTTCGTCTGCCTTTGGCCATACGGCATGGAACACACTGCCTGTTTCCCCAAGTTCATGCCAGAGTTCTTCGCTGATGTGGGGGGCAAAGGGAGCTAACAGCACCACTGCCGTTTTTAAAGTTTCTTTATCCACACCGCCATTTTTTGCCATGTCGATCAGCTTATTATTATATTCCATGAAACCGGAAACAACTGTATTCAAGCTGAAGTTTTCCAGTCTCTGGCTGATATCGAATATCATCTTATTGCGGACCTTCAACATTTCCTTTGTAGCTTCTACGCCGCTGTCCTTATTGTCCATGACCAGATTCCAGAAACGGGTGATGAAGCGGTATACTCCGTCAATTCCCCTGTCGTCCCATTCCGAATCCAGTTCCGGCGGACCTACGAACAGCTCATACATTCTAAGGGAATCACAGCCATAGTCTCTTACCAGATCGTCAGGGGACACTACGTTTCCTTTGGATTTTGACATCTTAATGCCGTTCTTTCCGGTAATCATTCCCTGATTGAATAACTTGGTAAAGGGTTCTTCAAAGTCAACCACACCGATATCATATAAGAACTTTGTATAGAAGCGGGAGTACAACAGGTGAAGTACTGCATGCTCCACACCGCCGATATACATATCCACAGGCAGATACTGATCCGCTTTTTCCCTGCTTACCAGCTCCTTGTCATTTTTGCTGTCCACATAGCGCAAGAAGTACCAGGAAGATCCTGCCCACTGGGGCATCGTGTTGGTTTCCCGTTTTGCAGGCGCGCCGCAGCACGGACATGTGGTATTTACCCACTCCGCAATGTCTGCAAGGGGAGATTCTCCCGTACCGGTAGGCTGATAAGATTCTACTTCCGGCAATAACAGAGGAAGCTCTTCTTCCGGCACCGGAACTGCTCCACACTTTTCACAATGAACGATTGGTATAGGCTCGCCCCAGTAGCGCTGTCTGGAAAATACCCAGTCTCTCAGCTTGTAGTTGGTGGTTTTCCGTCCAAAGCCCATTTTTTCAATCATTTCAGGAGCTTCTTTCTTTAATACGGAGGATTCCATGCCGTTCCAGTCACCGGAATTGATCATGGTGCCGTTTGCTTCCGTATAAGCCTCCGTCATATTTTCAATTTCTTTTCCATCTTTTGCGATAACCTGAATAATGGGAATATTGAATTTGGTAGCAAATTCAAAGTCACGGTCATCATGGGCAGGCACGCACATAATGGCGCCCGTACCGTAATCGGCAAGTACATAATCGGACAACCAGATGGGAACCTTCTTTCCGTTTAACGGATTGATTGCATAAGAACCGGTAAATACACCTGTTTTTTCTTTATCCTGCAGACGGTCCACATTTGATTTCATGGATGCATCATAAATGTATTTTTCCACTGCCTCTTTTGTTTCTTCTGTAGCCAGCTTTGCCGCCAGGGCATGCTCCGGCGCTAAAACCATAAAGGTTGCCCCATGAAGGGTGTCCGGTCTTGTGGTATAAACGGTAATGGCCTCTTCCATGCCGTCTACTTGAAAGTCAACCTCCGCACCATAGGATTTTCCAATCCAGTCTGCCTGCATCTTCTTTACCTTTTCCGGCCAGTCCAGCTTGTCTAAGTCTGCAAGGAGCCTGTCGGCATATTTGGTTATGCGAAGCATCCACTGCTTTAGATTCTTCTTTGTCACATCGGCACCGCAGCGCTCACATTTTCCGTTTACCACTTCTTCATTGGCAAGACCTGTCTTACAGGAAGGACACCAGTTAATGGGCATTTCCTTTTCATAAGCAAGGCCTTCCTTGAACATTTTAACAAAAATCCATTGTGTCCATTTATAAAATCCGGGATCTGTGGTGTTCACTTCCATGTCCCAGTCATATAAAGCAGCGATTTCATTAATCTGCTTTTTGATATTTGCCACATTTTCCGCCGTTGATTTTGCAGGATGGACGCCCATTTTAATGGCATAGTTCTCTGCCGGCAGTCCAAAGGCATCCCAGCCCATGGGGTGAATGATATAATGTCCGCCGTTCAGCATTTTGTAGCGGCTCCATACATCCGAAATCACATATCCTCTCCAGTGTCCTACATGTAGTCCATTTCCTGATGGATAGGGAAACATATCCAGACAATAATATTTGGGCTTTTTGCCGTCATTTACGTTAACGGGATTTTTTTCCCATTCTTTTCTCCATTTTTGTTCAATCTCACGATGATTGTACGGTACTGCCATTTTTTCATCCTCCTAAAAAAATCAAGCCTGGTGCATGATATCCTTTTGTTCTTTTGGATGTAATGCACTAGGCTTAATTTTATACTTTGCTTTTGGAAATGTCAATATTTTGAAAAAAATCAACCCAACTCTATTTCTTCGCCTGTTTTGCTGCCAAAGCTTTTTCCGTGGGTTTTACCATCAGGAAACATATAACCAGCGCAATCAGGTATAGCACAATCGTAGCATACAATACATATTGATAGCCGGTAGGATTTACTGTAAGCACTTCTACCGTTCCATCAGCAAGGGCATGTTCGATATCTACGGGCTTTCCAAATGTATTCACAATCCATGTAGCCATCTGGTTTCCGCTCAGACCAGCAAATGCCCATGCAGATAAGGTAAGTCCGTGGATTGCACTGATATTGCCCATTCCATAGTGATCGGAAAGCAGGGTGGGCACATTGGAAAATCCGCCGCCATATCCTGCATTTACGACAAAAATCAGTCCCAGCACAAGAACGATCAACAGGGTGTTGCCTTCGCCGTTTTTAATACCATTTGTCAAAAGCACAATGCCGGTAAATGCAATAGAAAGAATGAAAATAAGCTTATAAATGGTATTTCTGTCCTTCATGGTATCTGCCCACGCGGAAAATCCAAGGCGTCCTCCCGCATTGAAGATTGCTGATACGGTGGAAATAACGCCTGCCGCTCCTGCAAGACCGATACATTTTACTATCATCTTCTCCTGTGAAATCAATGCAAGCCCGCAAGTGATGTTAATATAGAACATGAGCCAGATTCCGATATAGTTGGCAACAGGCTTTGACTTGATCACAGCCATCATGCTCTGTCCCTTTTCCTTCTTCTGGGGTTCATGCCAGCCTTCCGGCTTTTTCAATAATAAATGTCCGATAAACATCATCACGAAATAAACCACTGCCAGAATCAGGAACATTTTGTAAATGCCGCCTTCTCCCAGACCTCCAAGCATAGCCTGCATAATCGGGCTTGCAATTGCCTTTGCCGCACCGAAGCCTGCTACGGCAAGTCCGGTAGCAAGTCCTTTTCTGTCCTCAAACCAGAGCATCAATGTTTTTACCGGAGACAGATAACCTGTTCCAAGTCCGATACCCATAATCAGACCATAGCATACATAAATTCCAATCAGAGCAAGGGCGCTTCCCTTATGCATCCCGCCATAGTAAATGAAAAAGCCTGTTCCTGCCATGCCTGCCGCAAAGCATATGGTGGCAATCAAAGAGGATTTATGGATATCCTTCTCAACGATGTTTCCAAGGAAAGCGGCTGACATTCCAAGGAAAAAGATAGCAAAGCTGAATGCCCATTCCGTTGCTCCTTTTGAAAAGCCTATGTAGTCCGCAATTTCCTGACTGAAAATGGACCAGCAGTAAACAGTTCCTATGCTGCAATGAAGCAGCAGTGCGGGAATTGCTGCGCGAACCCACTTATTAGCGCGCCATCCCCCGGATTTTTTTTGATTTTCTCCCATAACTTGTACTTCCTTCGTGTTTTATTTTTATAGGTTGTTCAGCCTTCTTTATTATTATTATGTATTTTTCATGTTTTAGAGGCTAAGCATGAGTATTATACACCTTCCCTTATTAGGTTTCAAGCAAAAAATTTCCCCGACTTCCATCTTACGATTTCCATCGGGGGGCTTCCTCAGTATTACTTCTATTTTTTCTATTTTACTTCTGTCACCGTTAACAGATTATCTCCTGCCATATAAGTAAGGGTAATCCTGTCTCCCGGATTATATTTTACAACATTCAGCACCTTTGGATTGGTAATATCCACATCAAATATTTCCTCTCTTCCTTCTATGCTTAAATAGAAGTGCGTGTTTCCTTCAATAACTACCGAAGCGCAGGCCGAAATCTTCCCTGTAATAGTTTCGCTGGTTCCTGTTTCCACTGCTGCTATGCCATTGGTATTTAGCAAGCGGTTATATTCCTTTTCACATTCCTTCACCGTATCTCCAATGGCTACCCACTGGTATTTTCCGATGTTTACCATGGCATATTTCTTTACAAGTCCGCTTTCATCCTTTAGTGCCATAAAATAAGTAGGCTCATCGGCAATATTCAGCAAAAGAGGAAAAGTAGCCTGGTAGCCTAAGTTCTGCACCTGCCCTTCCGCCGAAGCCATGGCAGAATCTTCAATGGCTCCTTCCACCTGATAAAAACGGGTTTCCATAGTTCTCTGGTTCATCAGCACAAAGCCCACGTTGGATTGATCCCCGTTTACGGAAGTAACACCGGAGTACACCCACACATCATCCTCCAAGGCAATATAATTATAACCGTTAGTGGTCTGCAGGCAGTCCTTTTGTCCCAGCACACTGTTGAAAAATCCATGCTTATAAATACCTGAATAATCGTATAAATTCATAAGCAGCTCCGCCTGATATACTTTATCCACCCACTGGGGCACTTCCCCTGCTTTATACTTTTCACATTCCCCGCTAATTGCGTTGCAAATGACTACGCTGTCAACGGTTTCGCCTCCAAACAGTCCTACATTGAATTTCTTAATAGGACAGATCCAGTAAGGAACTCCGTCTTCATCGATTTCAAAGAAAATCTGATCCGCAAAAATGGCCGTTGGATAACGGAAACGCAGATGTCTATAAATATTCCGGTTAAAATATTCGGATTTGGAGTATTTAATGCCCTGAGAAAGTTTCATACATTCTGTATTCTGGGTTGCCATATCAATCAATATATAGGCAGGAATGCCATCCTTTTGATTGGTAAGCCATTTAATGGGGCTTGCATATTCCAAAGGGGTGACCCGGACAGGCTTCCCTTTATAATTGATCTGGGAATAATCGTCTGCCACTTCAAACTGGGACACCATATCTACCATGCTTCCCATTTTCCGGTCTCCTAACAGGGAAGCGGAAGCCTTGTCAAGAAGGGGGATCGTATCGTAATCCACCTGGAAAATATCCTCTGTAAATTTTCTTGTTTCCACATCTAAAAGAGATTGGTATTTTTTTGCATTTATGACTGGTGAGCCAAGAAATGTCCCAATCAAAAAAATAATGCCTAAAGCTGCCGCCAGATAGTAGCCGTATTTCCAAGATCCCATGGCAGTCTTGGAATCAACAATCACTATTTTCGCTTTCTTCTCTTTTACCGCTTTCCACAAAATCCCTATAGTAGTGATCATGACCACTGCACCGATAATGAACCACCAAAAGCCCGCAGAATGAATATTGATCGCCGGCAGAGTCACATAATAATAGATAAAGGCCGCTACCAGCAAAAAGAGCACTGCAAGTATCTTTATGCCAATAAACTTTTTATCTGATTTCTTTTTTTTCTTTTTCTCTTTTCCCATTTATTTTTTGATATTCCTTTCTTTCAAGTACTTTTTCACTTGTATTATTTGTATAATACAATAAGTCATAAAAGAACTTTTGTCAATAGCCTTTCGATACACAGAGGGCTGCCATAGCATAGGATGGCCTTATGCTATGCCGGCTCCCACGTCCTCTTATCAGAATATGGTTATCACTTCTTTTACTGCATCGTAGTCTTCGCCAACATAATATTCAATTTCCAGCATCGTATCATCTAAAAACACTGCCTTTGTCAAATCATTAGAAGGAACAGCGGTAGGTGAAAAATCCCGTATTATTTCTTCATATAACATATCCTTATCAAACATATCCCTGATGACAAGACAGATTTCACCCTCTTGTGTCCAATCCATGTAAACGACAGTTCTATTGTTCACTGCACTGACATTAAAATATCCTTCCGATTTTTCCCCCGTTTCTCTGTCAAAAAAACATTCATACCGGGCAGGAGAGCCAACGCTTATAGCTAAATGTATTATATTCTCAGATATTTCTTTGATAAATGCCACTCTGTATATATCTGCTCCTTCTTCGATTATTTCATTTTCCAGTGAAAAAATCTGATAGGAATATGTACCGGAACTTTCATCATAATACAGCCTGTATCCTTCTCCCTCCTCAGACCATTCCTGTTCTTTTGCTGCTCCTTTCCCGCTAAGATTTTCCTCCTTTAAAGTCCTGTTTTCGATATAATAAAACAGGAATCCAGCAGATGCAGTCAGTAATAATAGGAACATCCCTATGACCGCTTTCTTCCTTTTCTTCATACTTTCTCCTTAATAGCCAAACGCTTTCATCAATTTACAACGGTTTCTATCCGAAAGGCTTTCACACAAACTTCAACATATATATAGGGACTTGCCATAACAAAACATGCACCAGATATCCCTATCTGATGCATGTTCACTATCCGCCAAATCCTTTCCTCAATCTACAACCTTTGCCTTCTTAGGCTTTTGGGGATTATACAGAACGTTTACTTTACATCCCTGTATTTTAGTATGCTGCAGTCTTACGTTCACATTTCCATAATTCAGATTTGCTCTTACCAGTTTGCCCTCTCCTTCACTCTGCCTTTCTAATTTTACGGCAATGCCATAGGGAACCCGTACACGGTATTGTTTTCCTTCCACTTCATATTCTGCTAACGGAAGGTTCATATTATTTACTTTTACTGCTGATACGCCAACGATGACCCCTGTGGTTTGTTCCGTATACTCTTTACTTCTGCTAAATAATCCCATTTCTAATCTTCATCATCCTTTGTCAGTTTACTTGCTCTTGCTGCCACTTCTTTTTCCTGAATGTCGCTTGGAGCCTGTTCATATCTGGCAAATTCATAGGAATATTCCCCAAAGCCTCCTGTCATGGAACGAAGGCTGGTGCAATAGCCGTAAAGTCCCAACATTGGAATATCCGCTTCAATAACCTGCTTTCCATCAGGTGCCGGATTCATTCCAAGCACTCTTCCTCTTCTTTTATTCAAGTCACCCATAACATCTCCTGTAAATTCATCGGGAACCACTACCTTTAAGGAAGCAATGGGCTCAAGCAGTACAGGGGAGGCCTCCATGAAGCCTTTCTTAAATGCCTGAATCGTCGCCTTTTTAAATGCCATCTCCGAGGAATCCACATCATGGTAGGAACCGTCATATAAAATGCCTTTCACTCCCACTACCGGATAAGCAGCCAGCGGGCCTGATAAAACAGACTCCTGCATACCTTTTTCCACTGCCGGGAAGAAATTCTTCGGAATGGCTCCTCCTACTACTACCTGCTCAAATACATATGGTGTTTCCAAGTCACCGGAAGGTTCAAAACGCATTTTTACGTGACCATACTGTCCATGGCCTCCGGACTGCTTTTTATATTTGGATTCCACATCTGATTTTTTACGGATGGTTTCCTTAAAAGCAATTTTCGGCTTGGATAATTCAATTTCCACTTTATATTCATTTAGCAGACGGCTTACTGCCACTTCTAAATGTTGATCGCCCATTCCGTATAAAAGCATCTGTCCGTTTTCCGAATCATTTACGGACTTTAAGGTCAAATCCTCATGCATCATCTTCTGCAGAGACTGAGATACCTTATCAATATCTCCTTTATTTTTTACTTTATAACGCATGTATGTATATGG
>CAMWWJ010000097.1 GCA_947177925.1 uncultured Lachnospiraceae bacterium | reverse complement strand
TGAGGCTGGCGGCAGAGTTTGCCTATGAGTTGTTAGTGCTGTCAAAAGAAGACATGGGCTATTATAAAAGAAACTTGAAAGGAAAGGCAAGGCTCTGTCAGATTTACAATCCCAATACTTATGAGGGGATTGCTTTACATGAGTCGAAGGAAAAGCTTGTGTTTGCAGCAGGAAGGCTTACAAAGGCAAAGGGTTTTGACTATCTTTTAAAAAGCTGGCAGCTCTTGGAGAAGGATTTTCCGGATTGGAAGCTTTGCATTGCCGGACAGGGTGAAGAGGAAGAAGTTCTTCTTTCCATGAAGAAACAGATGGATTTAAAGGCTCTTGAATTTATCGGCAATGTAAAAGATATAGAAGCATATTATGAAAGGGCGGCAATTTTTGTGCTTCCTTCCAGAAATGAGGGTTTTGGCATGGTGCTGATTGAAGCCATGGCATATGAGACTCCTGTTGTAAGTTTTTCCTGTAAGGCAGGGCCTAAAGATATTATTACAGATGGGGAAGACGGGTTTTTAGTTGCCACAGGTGACTACAGAGGCTTTGCAGATAAGATGCGTTGTCTGATGGAGTCTGGAAAGCTTCGGGAACAAATGGGAAGAAATGCAAAGAAGTCCACTGACAGATTTGGTGTGGACGGGATTCTTTTACAGTGGGAGGAGTTATTAGAATCCTTAACATAAGATAAGGGGAAAAATATAATGCAAAGGCGGATGCATATGAATATATTGGTAACCTTAGATGATAATTACATAAGACCTTTGTTTCTTATGTTAGAATCGTTGTTTTGTCATGAGAAAACCTCATTGGATATTTATCTTCTTTATTCCAATGTTTCTAAGGAGAACAGGAGGCGGCTTCATACATATATCAGAAAGCAGGGAAGTCGGTTCATCCCGATTTTTGTGGAGGATGATGTGTTTCGGGATGCGCCTGTTTTCCGCTATTTTACAAAGGAAATGTATTATCGGCTTTTATGCAGCAGGCTGTTGCCTGAAACAGAGGAAAGAGTGCTGTATTTAGATCCGGATATTTTAATCAGGGGAGAGCTTAAGCCTTTTTATGAAATGGATTTTCAGGGTAAGCAGTTGATTGGAGTGGAAGATTATGCAATCAATCATATGCTGCATGAAAAAAAAGAGGCAATTGGTTTTACAAAAGAAGAGTGTTATATCAATTCTGGTGTACTTCTCTTTAATCTGAAGAAGATGAGGGAAGCTTTTGTGCTGGAAAATTTTATCGCTGTTTTAGAAAACTATAAGGATGTCATTTCTTATCCGGACCAGGATTTGATCAATCTTTATTTTAAAGAGGACAGACTGGTGGGAGAGCGGATCTACAATTACAATACAGGCTATGGAAGCATTGGAGGAATGCTTGCGTGGGCATTGGGATTTAAGAGAGAAAAAAGGGAGCCTGTCATTATCCATTATATGGGCAGATCAAAGCCCTGGCAGGTGGATTATTATGGGAAATATTATTTCGAATATTATCATTATCTGAAAAAACATTTAAGTTGGAAGGGCAAAGTATTATTCTTCTTTAAACCATGTTATGTTGTGGCAAAACTCAGCAAGGCGCTTATGAGAAAAGGCTGCGGTTATTTGAAAATTGGGGAAAGGAGAGATACGATATGAAGCAGGGCAAAAAATTAAGCGTTCTTATTCCGGCTTATAATGAAAGTGCGGGTATCGGCAGGACCCTGGAGGAATTGGTTACATATGTCGATATGGAAGAAACAGAAATTATCGTAGTAGATGATGGTTCTACTGATAATACCGCAGATATCGTAAGAGGATTCCCGGAAGTGAGATTGATCCGGCACGGTGTGAATAAGGGCTATGGTACTGCCATAAAGACAGGTACAAGAGTAGCAGCGGGAGAAATCGTAGCCTGGTATGATGCGGACGGGCAGCATCGTCCGGAGGATTTAAAAAAGGTAGTGAATGAAATCGTTACAAAGAATCTGGATTATTGCATTGGAGTCAGAGGAAAGGATTCCTATGTGGATAAGACAAGAGTGTTAGGAAAGCTCATTCTTCGTCTGTTTTTAAGGATTGTCACATTTAAAAGGGTTACGGATTTTAATTCCGGGCTGCGGGCATTTAAAAGAGAGATTTTGTTAAGATATCTGTCGCTTCTGCCGAAACGGTTCGGAGCTTCCACCGTTACTACCCTGCTTATGCAGGAGGAAGATTATAACGGCAGCGAGGTGCCTATCGTGGTGAGGCAGCGTATCGGAAAAAGTTCGGTAAAGCAGATTAAGGACGGAGTTCGGACGATTATGCTGATTTTAAATGTTATTTTATTATTTCACCCCATGCGGGTTCTTGGAAGCAGCGGGTTAGTGATGATTCTGGCAGGTCTGATTTATGGAGGCGTCTGTGCGCTGCAATGGCATGGAGGCTTTCCAGTATTTGCGGCAGTCCTGATTATTTTTGGGTTTCAGCTGTTTTGCTTCGGGCTGTTATCCCATCAAATCAGCCGCGTGCGAAAAGAAAAGTTTGAAGATCCCGGCATTTATGCTATGATGAATATGCAGGAAATGACGAAACAACAATAAATATATAGCAAAGGAACAGAATGTTATGAGTTATCAGGAAATAACCTTCCCGCCGGAAAGCATCTTTACCGTAACGGGAGGTGCAGGATTCATTGGCTCCAATCTGTGGGAGTCATTATTAAAGAAAGGATACCGGGCACGGTGTATTGAGAATCTGGCTACAGGCAGGGAAGAAAATCTAAAGCCTTTATTGACATATGAGCATTTTAGATTTATAAAAGGAGATATATGTGATTTGGACACCTGCAATCAGGTTTGCGAAGGTGCCGATTACGTGCTTCATCAGGCAGCGTGGGGCAGTGTGCCAAGGAGCATCGAAATGCCCTTATATTATGAAGAGGTAAATATCAGAGGAACCCTGAATATGATGGAAGCGGCAAGACAGGCGGGGATAAAGAGGTTTGTTTATGCATCTTCTTCCTCTGTTTATGGGGATTCCAAAGAACTTCCAAAGGTAGAGGGAAGAGAAGGAAATCTCCTGTCTCCTTATGCGCTTACCAAGCGGACCGATGAAGAATACGGAAAACTGTATGCAGAACTTTATGGTTTGGAAACGGTGGGGCTTCGCTATTTCAATGTATTTGGAAGAAGACAGGACCCGGACGGCGCTTATGCGGCGGTAATTCCCAGATTCATCCGTCTCCTGCTAAAAGGTGAAGCGCCCATGATTCATGGAGACGGGCTGCAGTCCAGAGACTTTACCTATATTGAGAATGTCATTGAGGCAAACCTGAAGGCATGTGCTTCCAGGGAATCGGTGGCAGGAGAAGCTTTTAATGTTGCTTTCGGGGGACAGGAAACCATACTGTCCATGTATGAGACGATTTGCAGGGAGCTGGATGTTTCCATAGAGCCGGTATTCGCAGAGCCCAGGAAAGGGGACATCAGGCATTCCAATGCTAACATTGATAAAGCAAGAAGGCTTCTTTCTTATCATCCGGAGTATGATTTTAGAAAAGGGCTTCATTTAACCATCGACTGGTACAGGGAACAGTTGAAAGAAAAGTAAAGGTGAGATTATGCTGAAAATATCAGATTATGTTGCCATGATGCTATCCTTTATTGCAATGCTTATATTTTATTTGATATTTTCCGGAAGTCTTTCGGTAAATCTGGGAATTTCCAATTCCCTTGAGCCCATGGAACTACCGGAGAATTTTTCGATGGTAAAGGAAAGCAATATGGAAGAACCTGTATATGCCGTTTTATGCGGTAGTCAGGAAGAAAGTGAAAGAACAAAGAGCATCATCCAGATGCTGTCAGAGTTGAAAAAAGAATATGCAGTGTTTTCTACCGTGGATGAAATAGGCAGTAAACAGGCAGAAGCTATAGAGACCATTGTGATAACCGCCGACAGATGGGAAGAAACAGGAGATCCAGAGCTGTTGCTCCAATATGCGGAGGAAGCGGGGAAAAAGCTCATATTTACCCATATGCCGGATGGAGAAGAAAATGAGAAATATAGTAAGATTATTGGGGTTTTGGAGAGGAAGGGCACTGTGCAGATTGACGGAGTCATGCTCTTTGAAGGAATGTTCATTCAGGATGATATGGTATATTTTGATGAACTGGAAATGGATGTGGAGGATATCGCAATCGATGCCAGATGCAAAAAGCTGATGGTGGAAAAGCGCAAGGAGCCTGTAGAGCAAAAAGAGTTGATTCCGCTTATTTGGGAAAAGCGATATGGAGATGGCTGTTTTTATGTGGTGAATGGAGATTTTCTCATAGCGGAAAATGGAGTGGGAATTTTTACAGGAATACTCCGGCAGATAGAAGAGGATTTCGTATATCCGGTAGTCAATGCAAAGGCAAGTCTGTTAGATTCCTTTCCGGAGCTTGACAATCCATATGAAAATCAGATGAAGATCATGTACAGCAGGGACAGTTATATGTTCCTCAGGGATATTGTATGGTCTGCCATTGTAAAGCTTAGTGAATCCGATAAACTGATTTTTAGTGCAAGGCTGAATAAACCGGTAGAAAAAGAAGATGAAGAGCATTATAATTATCTTGCCGGTCTGTTTAAGAAGCGTGGCTATGAAATAGATGACAGTTTCACAGAGAAAGAATTGGAGCTTCCCTATGTGAGCTTTGGGCATGAAAGGAAAGAGGAGGAAATCTTTCATATGCAAAGCAGCATTTCCGGCATGGGGCTTGCAACACATTATCTGGACATTTCCCAGGTGATGGGCAGGAATGCCGGAAAACCAGAATATGAATGGTCAAGCTATTCTTTGGAGTGGTCTAAGCTCTCACATGATTTGTATAAGGAAACGGACTGGATGGATGCCATGACGGTTTCCCAGGCATTGGAGCGGTATAAGCGGTATTTGTTAATCGATCCAGTCATAAATAAGGGAAAAAATCAAATTACCATTGAAACAGGGAATTTCAATGACTTATGTTTTTACATGATACGGACGGAAAAGACAGTGCTTCCGGGCGAAGGATATGAAGTGCAGGAAATAGGTGAAGAGGCTTATTTAGTAAAGGTACTTCGGGAAAGAATCGTGATTGGATTGGAAGAAAAACCGGAATAAGCTGAAAAAGAGGTGGAAAAGTGAAGATAGCAATGTTTTTGGAAGGATGTTACCCTTATGTGGTGGGCGGCGTATCCAGTTGGGTGCAAATGCTTTTGCAAGCCAGATGGGAAACAGATTTTATTATTCATACCCTGCTGCCTGACAGGCAGCAGAGCGGACAGTTTAAATATATTATGCCGGAAAATGTTCTTGAAATCAGAGAAGCTTATTTGAATGATAATGATGTGGTAAAGCCTTTTCGAAAGAAAACCAAATTGAACAATGAAGAAAAAAGCTGCTTTAAGAAGCTGATTTTTGGAGAAAACATAGACTGGCTGGGAATTTTTCGCTTTTTTGAAAAGGATGATATATCCGTAAATGATATTCTTATGGGGGAGGAATTCTTTGAAATTGTTCAGGAGTTATATATCAAGAAGTATCCCCAGTGTGTGTTTACGGACTTTTTATGGAGCGTCAGATCCCTGTACCTGCCCTTGTTCACGGTATTAAAGGTACCAGTGGCCGAGGCGGACTGCTATCATGCCATATCTACCGGATATGCGGGGATTTTAGCATGTAAGGGGCATTATTTGTACCAAAAGCCCATTCTGCTTACTGAGCATGGTATCTATACAAGAGAAAGAGAAGAGGAAATTATCAAGGTGGACTGGACACAGGGAATCTACAAGGACTTATGGATTCGTTATTTTTATACGTTGTCTTCCTGTATCTATGACTGTGCCTCCCAGGTGATTTCTCTGTTCCAGCAGGCACAGAAAATACAGCTGGAGCTGGGTTGTCCCAAGGAAAAGGCAAGGGTGATTTCCAATGGTGTTTATGTAAAGCAGTTTAAGAATATTCAGGAAAAGGATCCGGAGGATACGTTCATCAATGTGGGAGCGGTGCTGAGGGTTGTGCCCATTAAGGATGTAAAGACCATGATAAATGCCTTTGCACTGGCCAAAATGAAGGTGCCGAACCTGAAGCTCTATATCATGGGCCCTACGGATGAGAATCCGGAATATTATGAAGAATGTCTGGAATTCATCAGAGGATTTCAGGTAAATGATATTGAATTTACAGGAAGGGTAAATGTAAAGGAGTATCTGGGGAAAATGGATATGACCATTCTTACCAGCATTTCGGAAGGGCAGCCTTTGTCCATCTTAGAGTCCATGGCAGCTTCAAAGCCCTGCATTGCAACGGATGTGGGCGGCTGTAAAGAGCTGCTTTATGGTGGAGAAAAGGATAGCCTTGGAAGAAGCGGCATCATTGTTCCGGTCATGAATGTGGATAAGATTGCGGAGGCCATGGTGACTCTGGCCACGGATGAGGCATTAAGGGAAGATATGGGATATAACGGAAGGCTTCGGGTAAAGGCCTTTTACCGGAACGAACAGGTAACCAGGGCTTACGGAGAATTATATGAACAATATAAAGATGGGAAGTAGAGGAGCATATGGCAGGAATTGGCTTTGAGTTAAAGCGGTTATTTAAAAAAGAAGGAGTATTCAGCACAATATTTGCAGGTATTTATGCAACGGCGGTTACGATCGGTCCTACTATCATTGTAATCATTGCACTGAATATCATGTATATGCTGCCTCCTTATATTGAAATTGCATACAGGGATAAGGAATTGCTTTCCGCTACGATTTTATATGTATTTGTGTTTGCGTTGATTTTGGCTTCGCCCATCAACATCATACTATCCAGATATGTGGCGGATAAAATATATGAAGAAGATTATGACAGCATTTATTCGTCCGTGGAAACCGGAAGCGTGCTGATTGCTGTTTGTGTAGGAATTATGGGAATTCCTTTTGGCTGTGCCATGTATTTTATAGGACATCTTCCGCTCTACTATATATTTGGCGCCTATATGTTTTTTGCCGGACTTTCCTTTACTTTTTATTATATGACCTTCATTACAGTATTGAAGGAATACCGGAAAATTACTTTCAGCTTTCTGGGAAGCCTGTTTGTAGGATTTTTATTTGTGGTCATCAGTGTATTCTGGTTTGGCGCTGCCATCGTGGATGCCATTCTTTTTGGGCTGATGTTGAGTTTTATGCTGATTGCCATGATATTATTGTTCTTTATAAAAAAGAGCTTTGTAAACCATAACGGGAATGCGGGAGAGCTGTTTTCCTATATAAAAAAAGGCTGGTGGCTGATTTTGGCAAATGCCCTGTATATCTGGGGACTTTATGTACACAATTTTGTATTCTGGTTTCTTTCTGATTACAAGATTCGTGTGGCGGAAGTATTTCAGACGGCGCCAGCGTATGACATGGCAACTTATCTTGCCATGATCAGCAATATTTCTGTGCTGGTTATTTTTGTGGTAAATGTGGAAACCAAATTCCATACGGCTTATAAGGCATATTGTGAATCCATTATCGGTGCGGCGGGAAAAGATATCCGCCGGACAAAACAGAAGATGATAGAAACACTTAGAAGGGAAACCATTTACATTGTGCAGATTCAGACAATCGTAAATATTGTCGTTTATGTGGCAGCTCTTGTAATCTTTCCGAAAATTGGAATTGAAGGGGTGGTATTGTCCATGTATCCGGCATTATCCATAGGATATATGATATTATATCTTGTACAATGCCTTATGATTTACTTGTTCTATCTGGATGACCAGAAGGGGGCGCCTTTAGTGGGCTTTGCATTTTTTGTGGGAACTCTTTTAGGAAGTCTGGTAACGGTAAAGCTGCCTCCGACCATGGGAGGCCTGGGGCTGGTCTTTGGTGCGTCCTGCGGCTTTACGGCTGCTTTTTTCCGAATCCGCTACATGCTGATTCATCTGGACAGACATATTTACGGAAGAGGGAAAATTGTAAAACAGGTAAAATCAACCAAAGAGCAAAAAGCAGTTACGATTTATTCATTTCAAGCTATGAAAAAAGGAGGCGATTCCAATTAAAGTATTGATTATTGGTGAATACGGTTTTATGATGAATCATCTCATCGAACGTCTGTATAGGGAAAAATGTGATATTTATACGATTGCGGGAAAGAGGTCAAGGGAAAAGGCTGCAAAGCTGCCGCCTCACAATATTTTTGAGTTTTCCACAACCGGACTGGACGTGAAGTATATTATTCAATGTGTGCAGCCGGAAACGGTCATTTTCATGGGAGCCCAGGATGATGCCTTTGACTGGAAAAGCGATATGACGGCTTCCAATTACAGTTCCCAGCTCACAAATGTGTTAATTTGGTCTAAGACCAATTATGTAAAACATTTTATTTATCTTTCCACTATGGATGTATATGGAGGGAACTATGAGGAAGCCCTGACGGAAGAGCTTGAGCCGGGAACGGATCAGGTAAAGAATATGATTATTTATAATGGGGAATGTCTCTGCAGGCTTTATAATGATGCTGCAATGAAGGTAACTGTCTTAAGGTTTCCGATTGTATACGGTCCTTCACATTTCACCTATGAAAGATTGAATCCCATTGAAGAAATGTGTTTTGATGCAAAAAAACGAGGCATGATAAAGCCCATGGAATATGGTTCTTTTATGGTAATTTACGTGTCGGATGCGGTAGATGCCGTGTTTAAGACGATGGCAAAGGAAAAATGCAGTCAGCATATTTACCATATAGAGGGAAACAGAGTAACTACCAATGAGGAGCTTTCCAGCATGCTTACCAAGGATTCGGATAATCCGGTAAAGCTGTCAGGAGGATGGGGAAAAGGGAGAAAAGAGAGAAACATATCCCTGGACGGAAAGAAATTTTCCGAAGAATTTCGTTACTCTCCTTTGATTGAGCTGGAGCAAGGTATAAAGCGTACCAATCAGTTTGTAGAGAAGCATTTTGAAGATTTGAATGAAAAAGAGCTTACCGCCGAAGAAAGAGAAAAGAAAGACGCAAAAGAGCAGTTTAAAAAGAATATGTTTACCATATTCCGCAAGGCAAGAAGGATCGTGGAAAATATTGTTTTATTTGCGGTTGTATTGTTCGTTGCCTATCAATATGGCTCGATGGATATGTTTTCCGGCCTGGATTTCCTGCTTCTTTATGTGCTGGTTGCTTCGGTGGCCTTTGGCATCGGACACAGCATACTGGCAGTGGTACTGGCAACTGGAGGAAACATTTATCTGAGGATGCTGGAAACGGGACATGGAATTTCGGCAATACTTTCCCAGTATTCTGTTATTGTTCAGTTTTTGTTCTATTTCATCGTAGCCATTATGATTTCCTATACCATCTTAAGGTATAAGCTTTCCATGAAAGAGCAGGATGAGCAGATGGAGGATCTTCAGGAAGAATACGAACTGATTTATGATGTAAATAAAACAAATGTGGAAATTAAAAAAGTGTTTGAAGAAAGATTACTCAATTATGGAGATAGTATCGGCAAGATTTACAACATCGTATCCGAGCTGGATGTGCTGGATCCGGAAAAGATTGCCGTTGCTTCATTAGGAGTGGTACGGAAAATCATGAATGTAAAGGATGTCTGCATTTATAAAACCGGACAGGGACAATATTTTCATTTTATTGAATCCACTACGGAAGAGGCCAGAAATATGAATCGGGCAATCAAATTAGCTGATTATCCCAAAATGCAGCAGGCATTGGAAGTGAGGGACATTTTTGTAAATCATCAAATCGGTTCAGAGCTTCCCAGAATGGCGGCTCCCATTTATTCCGAAAATAAGCTGATTTATATTATCATGCTCTGGAATATGGAGTTTGAACAGTTAAATACCTATCAGAAAAACCTGTTCCTTGTTCTGGCAAAAATCATTACCACCAGTCTGGAAAAAGGATATCAGTATGAGGTAGTGGGAAGACAGCAGAAGTATTATGAAAATACAAATGTACTGTTCCCGGAGCTCTTCAGACAACAGATAATAGAAAAGCTGAAGGATGTATCCTACGAGCAGGCTGAATACAGTGTGATTCAAATTAATATGGGTAAAGAAAGCCTGGAAGAAATCAGCAACAGATTGAGGGTGCTGGTGCGTGATGAGGATAAAATCGGTAAGCTTGAAGATAAAGATCCTTTTGTATATATTCTGGCTCATGCAGGCTATGCAGATGTGCCCTTTGTGGTTAACAAGTTGAATAAAAACGGAGTGGAAAGTAAGGCGGTTATCATAAATGGATTTTAACAGTGAGACATTTGTTTTATGGGTCATAATCATAAATACGATCATTGCACTTCTATATATGGTTGTTATGGGGATAAAGACAAGGCTTCCCTATGTATTTCAAAGGGGAGCGATCATGATTCTCTGTCCCGTTACCAGTGTATTCTGCTATTTTTTCAGCTATATTCTGGGACTGCTATGGAAAAACAAAGATGTAGATTATGAAAACCTGAGCATGGATAAGACAAAGAAGGAATTTTTAGAAAACGTGGACAGAGAAAGGGAAATGGAAGTGCTTCCTTTGGAAGCGGTCCTGCCGGTTTCCGTTGCAAAGGACAGACGG
>CAMWWJ010000096.1 GCA_947177925.1 uncultured Lachnospiraceae bacterium | reverse complement strand
GTTCCCTTTCTTTTGGAATATGGGAAAATATGCATTTCAAAAAAGCGGATGTTTTCTAAAAACGCCTTAGTTTCCTGAAATTCTTCTTCCGTTTCACCCGGAAATCCGGTTATTACATCGGTTGTGATTGCAGGATGCGGAAATGCCTTTCGCAAAATCTGAACCTTTTCTTTAAATTCCCCTGTATCGTAACGGCGGTTCATTCTTTTTAAAGTAGCATCACAGCCGCTTTGAAGGGACAGATGGAAATGGGGGCAGATTTTTTTCATAGCGGACAATTCTCCAGCAAATTCTTCCGTAATGATCCTTGGTTCCAAGGAGCCTAAGCGGATTCTTTCTATTCCATCTATTTCATGGATTTTTTTAATCAAAGGAAGAAGAAGCGGCTCTTTTCCAAAGTCCACTCCATAGGAGCTTAAATGAATGCCGGTCAGCACGATTTCTTTATACCCTCTTTTTTGTAAATCCGTAATCTCCCTTATTATGTCTTCCTCGCTTCTAGAGCGGACCCGTCCTCTTGCATAAGGAATAATGCAATAGGTGCAAAATTGATTACAGCCGTCCTGAATCTTAATGTAGGCTCTTGTATGTTCTGCAGTTTCCTTTAAAAACATTCTTT
This sequence comes from uncultured Lachnospiraceae bacterium, assembly GCA_947177925.1. Taxonomy (GTDB): domain Bacteria; phylum Bacillota; class Clostridia; order Lachnospirales; family Lachnospiraceae; genus RGIG3040. The sequence goes on along the minus strand of CAMWWJ010000096.1, from coordinate 9,947 downwards.
CATACTCGTTTGTATGGTTAATGTCAATAATGGTAGTGTCATTTAAAGTTTTTCGCCTTGCTTCCGCTTCCTTACTTTGGAGAATTACATCCTTTTCTCCCACAAGCGCTTCCCGCTGCCGAAAGAATTGCTCCAAAAGAGAAGCAATATCTTTTTTCCGGTTATTCCCAATTGCAAGGTCTATGGCTTCATCCAGACAGACAGCCTCTTCTCCGGTCTGAACATAGCAGCCGGTTGCCACTACGATTCCATCTGGATTCTGCTTTTTTGCCCGATGGAGCATCTGCCTGCTTTTTCTGTCCGCCATATTGGTTACGGTACAGGTATTTATCACATAAATATCCGCAAATTCATCAAATGGTACAATTATATACCCGTTTTCCTGTAAGATTTGTTGCATAACGTCCATTTCGTAAGAGTTGACTTTGCAGCCTAAGTTATGTAGTGCCACACTTTTCATATGAAACCTCTCTTTTTTTTGTACTGTTTTCGTATTGACTTTTTCCCTTTGAACCATTAGTATAGGAAATGAAGGTATTTAAATTATGAAGGAGGTAATTCCAATGAAAACAGTTAAAATTTCATTAAATTCAATCGACAAAGTAAAATCATTCGTAAATGATATTACCAAATTTGATTATGATTTCGACTTAGTTTCAGGCAGATACGTTATCGATGCAAAGTCCATCATGGGTATTTTCAGTCTGGATTTATCCAAATCCATCGACTTGAATATCCATGCAGAGGATAACGTAGATGATGTATTAGAAGTTTTAAAACCATACATAATCGAGTAATTATAATCAACAGAAGCAGGGACAGGCGTCCCTGCTTTTTGTTTCCGCCATTTCCTGTCAGATACCTGATTATTCTCTACTTCTTATTCAATATCCAGAATCTCCCTGCTGCTTAAAGCAGTCTCTACCATTTCGTCTATTTTTTCCGCCAGATTTTTTTCATGACCTTTGATTACCTTTACATTTGGCTTTGTAACAGGATGCTTTGCCACGAAAATCGTGCAGCAGTCCTCATAAGGGAGCACAGAGGTTTCGTAAGTATCAATTTTTTCCGATATCTCCACGATTTCCTGTTTGTCAAAGCCAATCAGAGGCCGATACACCGGGAGAGTGCAAACCTCATTGGTAGCTGCCAGGCTCTGCATAGTCTGAGAAGCAACTTGTCCAATGCTTTCTCCGGTAATCAGCCCAAGGCAGCCGCTTTCCAAAGCAATCCTCTCGGCAATCTTCATCATAAAACGGCGCATGATGATGGTCAGCTCATCGTGGGGGCATTTTTCATAAATATAAAGCTGGATATCCGTAAAATTTACGATATGAAGCTTCATAGGACCAGAATAAGCTGCCACATACTTTGCCAGATCCACTACCTTTTCCTTGGCACGTTCACTTGTGTAAGGAGGCGCATGAAAATAAACCGCATCGATTTTTACCCCCCGCTTGCTGATCATATATCCGGCAACGGGAGAGTCAATGCCTCCTGACAAAAGAAGCATTGCCTTACCGTTGGTGCCTACAGGCATTCCTCCCGGTCCCGGAATAATCTGAGAATATATATAAATTTTTTCACGAATTTCCACATTCAGTTCAATTTCAGGATGATGAACATCCACCTTCATTTCCGGATAGGCATCTAAAATCACGCCCCCAAGCTCACAGTTTATCTCCATGGAATCCATGGGATAATTTTTTCTGGCACGCCTTGCATGTACCTTAAAGGTCTGATTTTTTTCCGGATATACCCGATCAATAAATTCCACTACATCTTTTCCTAATTTCTCAAAGCCCTCATCCTCCGCATATACTACCGGACAAATGCCGGAAATGCCAAATACCTTCTGTAGTCCCTGTACGGTTTCATCAAAATCAAATTCCGATAAGGCATCTACATAGATTCTCCCCTGGGTTCTGTGAACCTTAAATTCTCCCTCCACCTTTTTTAAGGCAAAGCGGATCTGGTCAACCAGCGCTTCCTCAAATAAATATCGGTTCTTTCCTTTAATTCCTATTTCTGCATATTTGATTAAAAATGCCTTGAACATATGTGTATTCCTTTCCATGAGTATGATAAATCAGCCATTTTGCTGATATTTCTAGTATCTTTTATATCTGCGAAGCATGGGAATCACTTCCCGTAGCGTCTTTAACGTATAATCCAGTTCCTCCTTTGTGGTAAAAACAGAAAAGCTGAAACGAATGGTGGAATCCAAAAGAGACTGTTCTATTTTCATTGCCTGCAAAGTGGCACTGATCGTATGCTTCTTGGAAGCACATGCACTGCCTGCAGAAACAAAAATATTTCTTTCTTCTAAAGCATGAAGAAGCACTTCGCTTCTGATTCCTTCTATGGAGGCACTGACAATATGAGGCGCCGCCCCCGCCCCTTCCGAAATCGGGCCGTTAATACGCACATCATCCATTTGCAAAAGCTCATGGGTAAAATAGCTTCTCAGCTCATAAAGCCTTTCCCTGTCCTCATCCAAATGTCTGTACAATATTTCCGCCGCCTTGGCAAGCCCTGCTGCTCCCGGAACATTTTCCGTACCGGAACGATAATTTTTCTGCTGTCCCCCGCCATAGATAATAGGCCGGATTTTCACCCCTTCTCTGATATACAAAATTCCCACGCCCTTTGGTCCGTGAATTTTATGACCGCTTACCGATACCATATCCACTCCCCATTTCTTTGGATACATGGGCAGCTTTCCAAACCCCTGCACTGCATCTACATGAAATAATGTCTGGGGATTATGTTTCTTTATGAGCTCGGCAGCCTCTTCAATGGGCTGTATGGCTCCCACTTCATTATTCACCTGCATAATGGAAACTAAAATAGTGTCCGGCCTAAGAGCCTTTTTCAATGCTTCCAGCGAAACAATGCCCTCTTCGCTTACAGGCAGATAAGTCACTTCAAAGCCCTGTCTTTCCAGATAATCCATAGTCTGCAAAATAGCCGGATGTTCTATCTGTGTGGTAATCAAGTGCCGCCCTGCCCTCATATTGGCATAAGCAGCTCCCATAAGCGCCCAGTTATCGGACTCCGTTCCTCCCGAGGTAAAGTAAATCTCCTTGTCCTTTACCTTCATGATTTTGGAAAGGGTTTCTTTTGCATATTTGATATATCGTTCTGCACTGACACCCTTTTTATGCATACTGGATGCATTTCCATAATCCTTTGTAAATATCTCCACTACGAGACGTGCCACTTCATCCATCACTCTCGTTGTAGCAGAATTATCTAAATATACTTCCATTGCTTTTCCTTCCTATTCCTTTATCCGTCACCTTATGATAATATATGCCATTATTCTTCCAACTGATACAAAAGGAAGGCAAGTACACACATGCCTGCTGTTTCCGTCCGAAGAATCCGTTTTCCCAGAGTGATGGGAAGCATGCCCGCTTCTTTGGCTTCCTTGATCTCTTCTTCCGCAAAGCCGCCTTCCGGCCCGATGAACACTGCAACAGATTGATTTTTTTCAATGCCTTCTATGGCTTTTCTGGTCTGTTCCATATTCTTTGCAAGCTCGTAGGGAATCAGCTTTACATCCATGTCCCTGCAGTAAGCAAGCGCTTCCCGAAATGACATAGGGAGAGTGACCTGTGGGATAACGGCTCTTTTGCTTTGTTTGGCTGCTGCTTCGGAAATGCCCTGCCATCTTGCCACCTTGCTTTTTGCCTTCTTTTCATCCAGCTTCACCACGGCACGTTTGGATGCCACAGGAATAATCTCATAAACCCCAAGCTCTACCGCCTTTTGTATAATCCATTCCATTTTATCAGACTTTGGAAGCCCCTGAAACAAATAGACCTTTACCGGAAGCTCCACATCCTCTTCCTTTATAAAGTAAAGCTCACAAATGACTTCATCCTCTGTAAATTCCCAAATCCCGCAACGGTATTCCTTTCCGTCCATGCCGGTCTTTACGTTTATTTCCTCACCGGTCTTCATTCGCAACACATTTTTGATGTGGTTTACGTCTTTTCCGCTGATGATGATCCGATTGCCCTGAATCTGCTCCGGGGATACAAAAAATTGATACATGTTCTCACTCTTTCCTTGCAGTCACACTAACCCATTCGCCCTGACGGGTCACTTCCACCAACGTAAGCCCTGCCTGTTTCACCGTTTCCACCACCAGTTGTTCCTTTTCAGCAATAATGCCGGAGGTAATATAAATACCTCCCTGTTTCAAATGGTTTACGATTACCGGGGTGAGGGGAACAAGCACTTCTGCCAGTATGTTAGCCACGGCTATATCATAATCTCCATAACCAACCCGGTCCTGAATTTCCTTTTCCGTAATGATATTTCCAATCATCATGGTAAAGGCTTCCCCTGAAATCCGGTTCGCTTCCAGATTTTCCGCCACTGCTTCTATTGCACAGGGGTCTAAATCCGTCCCTACCACGCTTTTTCCTCCATAGAGCAGGGAAACGATTCCCAAAATACCGCTTCCGGTTCCAACATCCAAAAGTTTCGTATCCTTTGTGACAAATTTCTTAATCTGCCGAATACATAGTTGTGTGGTCTCATGCATTCCTGTGCCAAAAGCAGTTCCCGGGTCGATGTGCAGAAGCTTTTTCCCTTTATATTCTTCCTTTACCTCTTCCCAGGATGGAATCACAAGTAAATCGTCTATAGCAAACTGGTGGAAATATTCCTTCCAGTTATTGATCCAGTCCTTGTCTTCCGTCTCCGAAACTGTTATGGTGCCTTCACCAATATCCATAAAGCTTCGCAAATCATTCAGCTCTTCTTCCACCTGCTTTATCAATTGCTCCATATCAACAGATTTGCCACCGCTAACCGGCATATAGGAGTTGTCCACACCTTCGGATAATCCCGGCTGCATTGCTGCCACTCCTGCGCCTTCGGCTCCGGTTGCTTCCTGTTCCGTCGGCACCTCCACAAAGAAATTCAGATAGGCAATGCCGTCATCTTCTTTTTCCATTGGTGGAATATCCACGAACATCTGCTCCTTTTCCCATGCTGTTAAAGGAACATTGTCTTCAATCTGCGCTCCTTCCAGACCGATATCATATAAGGTGGAAATAATGATGTCTTCCGCAGATGTGATTGTCTTAATCGTCAGTTTTTTCCATTTCATTGCCTTTGATTTCCTTTCCCGTTGTTATCTGGTTCCGATGCTATCTGGCCCGCTTTTCTCCTGCCTTTCACAAACAGCCAGACTGCCCCTTCTATCAATAAGAAAAGACCTGCTGTTATGGCATAGAGTTTTCTTCCCGTATAGGAACCATTGGTTTTCTCGCTGATCATCAGGAACATATCGCCCTTTAAGGCTTTTCCGTCCTTTGCAAATGTGCCTTTCGTATAGGGGTCGTAATCCTTCATTTGAAAATAAATGATTTCCAGGAAATTGTCTCCCTCGCTTTCCAATGCCTTTAAGGACAGGGTAAACTGCTCCGGTTCCTCAATGGAAACCGTATCAAAAGTTCTCATAAGAAAGCTGTCTAACAAAATGTCCTTTGCATATATGGTTTCTTCATAAACCGTACCATGCTCTTCCCCGGACAGAGTCAACTGATATACGGAGGTATTTTTTTCGTTTTCATGGTTGCACAGGTGGATATTGAGATAATTAAAATCCCTTGTTGCCAGGAACGTCTGGGAAACCTGTTCCCCTTTTTCTATTTTCAGGTTATCGCTTGCTAAATACTGGTTGACTACTCTTTTTTCTCTTTCCCTTGTTTCCTTTGTAAAGGTGTTTACATTGCATAGGAAAAACAGGGCAGTTATGCAGATTCCTATAAAAAAGAGGGCATTTATCAGATAGCCTCTCATTTTTTGTATTTCAAAAGCCCCTGCCTTCGTCGAAAAGCTTAAAACGCCATAGGCTCCTATCAGAAAATAGACAATCTGCAGGCTGACACTGTAAAGAGGGCCTGCTTCCCAGAGCAAATGAAATAAAATCGTTCCAAGAAAGCTGAGCTGCAGGATATAAATGCTGTCCGGCCTTTTCTCCCTCCATTTGCTTATAGCGCCTGAAAGGATAAAGAACAGCAGAAATATCTGATATATTTGATGGTAGTAGATTACAAAATCCTTTTTATCCCCGAAAATCAAGTCATGGGCAGCCGTATACTTCTGGCAGACGGACAACCGGAAGGGATAGGCATTGCTGGCGGATACCCAGGTGTTTATAAACTTTTGAAGATACGTTTTGGAAATCCCCTTCACGCCAAAATGCTTTAATCTGGCTGTCAACAGCTCCATATCGCCCTGCACCTTTTCCTCATGGGTAGGGAAGGAAGCGGTATAATCCGCATCGCTGTTGTTGTATTCGCCGCCATGGTCAAGCCCCATCATAATCCAGTGGATTGCCGGGAATGCGGTATCTTTGGTGTCTAAATTGTTGATTCTTGTTTCATAGGATTTACATGCATAATTCGTAAGAAATAAGCAAAGGCAGAAGACAGCGGTATAGGCTGCTGCCATATATCCTCTCTTTGAATTGAAAGCTACGTCACCTTTTTTTCTAAGTCCATCAGCTTCCTGCCCATTCATTTTCTTTTGGACAGCTCCATTTTTTGTTTTAAGTCCCGATGCCACAAGCTTTGCCAATATAATGGCAATCGCCAGTATTACCGTGGTCTGTCTCAATCTTGTGCCAAGCACAAATAGAACTGCAAGAATGGCAGTCTGTCCCATTTTGATCTGCCATTTTTCCTGCCCCTCCATGCAGAGCACCAGATAAACGATTCCAAGGAAAACCGGCATTACCAGAATGGAAGTGTAATAAAAAGCCGTCCACAGGTAAATAAATGGGTTAAGGGCAGTAATCAACAGAAACAGCAGAACTGAGGCTGCTTTTTTTTCTTTACGAAGTCTGTAAAGAATAGCCGCTGCCAAGGCTATTGCCACATCCATAAAAATCAGGTTCCAGATGTTTAAATAGTATACATAGTCCGCCTCTGCCAACCCAAACAGCTTTCCTATTTTTAGTAAGCTGTAGGTAACTGCCAAAAAGCCGTTCTGATTGGTATAGTGGGAAAAATACAGCTCTACCACGTCATTGCCCTTCAACCGGGAGACAGCGCTGGAAAATACGTTTACTCCATCCCACAAGTAGGAGATTTCCAACATGTTCAGTACAAGGAACTGAAAAATAATCATGAAAATGCTTATTAACGCTATGAATGTCCAAAGTTTTTTTTCTTCTATTTTTTTAAGAGTATGGCTTAGCTTTAAGAAAAAGGCTCCTAAAAAGAATGCCCCTGCTGCCACGATTAAGGCAAGCACTATGCTTTTTTGCGTCGCAAATAAAAACTCCGCATCATTCCATACTTCAAGTCCGAAAAGAAGCATGGCTGCTGCGAAGACACAAAAAAGAATATAGGAAAGGCTGTAAAACCCTTTTGCAATTTTCTTTCCCATGAACCGCTCTCCCAAATGTTGATTGTTTGAATCAAAACCGTATATGGCTTTCGTGTACATAATACCATAAAACTTTCGTATACGCAAAGGAAAAGGAATCTATATTAGTTAATTTAATAGTTGAATTTTGTATTATATAAAAGCTCCTGCGTTTTCTTTTCCTTCCAAAACCGCCGGAGCCTGTCTGATTCTTAAATTGTACCCTTTTATATTAAGTTTTTACACTCTTCCCCATTTTACTCCTATTCACTTTACCTCTTCTTTAGGATTCATTCCTTACAGCTGTTTTTCCAAAAGGGCAATTTTTCTCTCTAACTTAGCAATAGTATTATCCTTTTCTGCAATAGCATCATTCAATGAACGAATTAATTTTGCACTCTGATGTTTTCCATATGCTATACTGGCGGACAAATCTCTTCGATATCGTTCTCTGGCTTCCATCTGCATACGCATCTTTTCATCAGCGGTAAGCTCTTTCAGAGTAACAATGCTTTGATTTATGACTTCATTTTTCTTTGCTAACATCTGAATCTCCTCCCATGTGGTTGCCTTAAAAAGCTTTGCCCAGTAGTATACTTCAGGCATATTTTTCTCATTTTCGGGGTTTTCCGTTTGATTCAATTGTAACATGTAAATACCCAATTTGTCACTATACTTATGTTCGTTTTTTAGATTATAAAGAAAGTATTCTGAAAAAAGAATCTCCGGAAATCCTTCGGGAGTAAAGTCTACAATCCCAATATGTAGTGTTTTCTTTACCTGTATGTAAGCCTCTCCGGATTTTAACTGGTCAAACATACGGCACAAATAAGTAAGGGAACGTTCCGGCCAATCACCTAAATTTTCTACCTGCATTTCTAGATTAATAATCTGACTGTCGTTTAATATAAGACGAAGATCCAGAATCACTGTTTTATCATCCACCACATCTCCATCACAAATCGGATTGATAATCACTACTGAAGTTATTTCTTCCGGTTTTATGGAAAGCAAAGCACATAGTAATCCCCGTAGTGCTGCTTCGTTTCTTTGAAGGAATGCCTTAAAGAAAAAGTCATTGGTTAGGGTGTAGGGTAGTTTGCCAGTAAGCTGTTCCTTAGAACACTTTTGATGGTCTGTGTAAAACGTATCTTCATGTATCATAGGCATAATCCTTTCTACTCTTGTGATTCAAATCATATTTATGGAAAAATTGGCGATATGCCGAAAGAAGTTACAATAAACCTAACAGATATATGTTTCTGTAACAAAATTTGTTTAGTATAAAAGATATAACACGAAATCCCCAGGATTGCAATGTATCTTCGGAACTCTATTGGTAGAAAATTTTAGAGGAAATATTAAAGAAGCAATTACAATAATACCGGATATAGTATAAAACAAACATAAATCAGGCAGCAGATACCATATGTTGTATTGGGCATGTTTTCAGCCTTCTCAGATCCATTTAGCCCACTTTCATCATGGAACATGGCAATTACAAAACTCCGGTTCAATTATTTTTAAGCAAATATCACTCCATACACACTAAAAAAATGCCCTTCAAGTCTTTCAAGACTCAAAGGACACTCTTTACTCTTTTTTATCTTTATTTAAAGAACCCTTTTTTCTTTTTTTCTTTTCCTTCTTTATTCCCTTCATCCTTGGAATTATTTTTTACCGCCTCCAAGGTATTACCTGTTTCTTTATCATACTGTCTGAGCAGCTCCCTGGCTTCATGGGACAGCTTATCAGGCACCTGCAATACAAGTGTTACATAGTGGTCACCCCTGATTTCTTTATTCCGAAGGGTTGGTACACCTTTTCCTTTTAACCGTACCTTAGTGTCAGTCTGGGTTCCAGGCTTTACATCATAAATGACCTTGCCATCTACGGTATCAATCATGATCTCGCCGCCAAGAGCCGCCACTGGAAAGCTGACAGGAACGGTTGAAAAGATATTATAATCCTGCCTTTGGAAGATAGGATGTCTCTGCACTACCACTTCCACAAGCAAATCCCCTCTTGGGCCGCCGTTTGTGCCCGGCTCACCTTTATCCCGGATACGGATGCTCTGTCCGTTATCGATACCTGCCGGAATGGAAACCTGAATCTTTTTCTTGCTGGCAATATATCCTGTACCGTGACAGTCTCCACACTTTTCCTTAATGACCTTTCCTGTACCTCCACAGTCAGGACAGGTCTGTACATTCCGCATAGTTCCGAAGAAGGACTGCTGGGTAAAGACTACCTGACCTTTTCCGCCGCACTTGCTACAGGTTTCTTTCGTAGTGCCCGGCTTTGCACCGCTTCCCTTACAGGTTGGGCAGAGGTCTTTTAAAGTGAGTTCAATCTCCTTTTCCACGCCAAATACTGCTTCTTCAAAGCTGATCCGAATGCTGGTACGCACATTGGCACCCTTCATGGGACCATTGCTTGTGCGCCTGCTCCTGCCGCCTCCAAACAAGTCTCCAAATATATCTCCGAATATGTCTCCAAAATCAGCGCTGTTAAAATCAAATCCGCCACATCCGCCTGCTCCGCCGTTTTCA
>CAMWWJ010000095.1 GCA_947177925.1 uncultured Lachnospiraceae bacterium | reverse complement strand
GATTAGAAATGCTGGATAATGCTATTAATCAAATACAAAAAAGAAGACAGGTTTATCACCAGGAAGAGAGAGCTGCTTTAGCACAGGACTATGAACTAATAATAAGGGAGTATCTTTGCTTTAGTGGTATGCTTTATGCTGCTCAAGATATTAAATTGGAAATTAAACAGAAATTAAAAAAAGAAATCATTGATAAAATGTCGATGTGTCTTCCTTTATCTGTAATTGAACAAAAAAATTATTATATGAAGAATAAAATATCAGACGAATTGGAAAGAAAGCATAATAAGTTACAACATTTAAAAAAAGAATATGCAATTATGTTAAAAGGCAATAATATAGAGGATGTTAATGTCCAAACGATAGCAAAAGAGATAGAGATTTTGTCAAGTGAATTGGTACATAAACATCCATATTATAAGCCCTTAAGTAAATTTGACGGAACAAATTGGATAGAATTGAAAAAGAACTTGAAGTCAGATGAAGTAGTGTATCAATATGTATTGACTGAAATGGTAATGGTAAGCGTATTGGTAACAGATGAATCGATTGATGTAAGAACAAGGTTTTTTGATGTGAGATATGATACTCCTTATAGCGGTATGAAGAAGTATGGACAAATAGTAGAGGGTGATAATTCTAGCGATAATGAAATAAGATATTATTCATCCATGGTTTCTGAAGTTGTCGCTGAACATTTGTGTGAATATGTATTTAATCATAAGACAAAAAAAGTTTATGTGATTCCAGATGTTTCTAAAAGTATATTTCCAATTGCCGCAGTTCAATATAAGGGGACATATTTAATTGATGAGGTTGAAGAGATTGTAAATTTTATTGATTATGTACAGTTAATTAAATCTTTGAACATGGAGGCGGATGATATAGGAATTGTTAATAAAGTTTTTGGGAAAAGAGATGAGTCATCCATTCACTATATCAATAGGTGGTTAGATGAGCATCCGAAGAAAAATGTGGTTAGCATCACGGATTGTTCGGATGATTTACAGGCAGTATCTTTGGAGTGTAGCAAAGGAAAGAATACATTAGCTGTATATGGACATGGGGTAAAGGAGCCTGCTTCTGAAATTATTGAGGGAGCCCAATCAATAGAAGGAGCTAAAAGCATGATTCAAATTAGGAAAGTATTAGAAGAAATATCTGTCAATAATTTTATACTAATAAGTTGTGATGGAGGTACTCCTAATAGCAGTAATCCAGAGATATCTTCTGGAACATGGACAAGTATTTTTGAACGGTTTAATGGTAACGTAATAGTATGTAGGTGGAGAGTTCCAACAAAAGATACAGTCAGTATGATGGATAAAATGTATGATAATCTTCTGAATGAGAAAATGAGTTTTGGAGAAGCGTTGCTCAAAGCGCAGAGAGATATGAAGAATAGTGGAAAAAATCAATTAAGCTGGGCAGGTGTAGAATGTTGGATAAACTAAGTAAATAGTGATATATAGTGTTGTGGTGGATGTAGTTGTGAGGTGAAAATTTTTTTATTCCTTACTTGACACAAGCAGATTTGTACATTTACCATATGTGGGATTACCAGACGCCGCTTTATGACATCATGGAGGGGCTGAACAATATTGTCAAGGCGGGGAAAGCAAGGTATATCGGCATTTCCAACTGTTTTGCATGGCAGCTTGCGAAGGCGAACGCACTGGCAGAAAGAGAGGGCTTTGCAAAGTTTGTTTCCATTCAGGGGCATTACAACCTGATCTTCCGTGAGGAGGAAAGGGAGATGGCAAAACTGTGTGCGGAAGATAACATTGCCATGACGCCTTACAGCGCCCTTGCATGGCTTCTGGAAAAGGTGACTGCCCCCGTTGTGGGCGCAACAAAACTGCATCATATTGAGGGTGCGGCCAAAGCTGTGGACATGGTTCTTTCGGAAGAAGAAAACGCATATCTGGAAGAGCCGTATGTTCCCCATGCTCTTGTAGGCGTTATGGCACAGAATACCATAGCGGCGGCAAAAGAGAAGCATGTATGGTCTACAGGAAATCAAAAAATATAGTGGGATAAGTTATGGGTAAATTTTACGGTCATTCAAAAGGAAGGAGGGCGGACAATGAAAAAGTGGCTTGTATCGTTTTTATGTATCTGCATGGCTGTATGATGGAATGAGCATGGGAAGTGCTGTGGCATTTATGATAACGGGCTTTGTTGTAAACTTAGCTGTTTGATTCCAATCATTGGAATCATTGTATGATTTGAAACATGAAAAAAAGGATGGAAAAATCTGTAAGTAATTACGGTTTTTTCATCCTTTTTTTGTGTTGTATCAAAAAAGAATGGAAAATGGGGAAAAGCTGATAAATATTGTAAGAGTTGTATGTAAATAATAAAAATGCTATGGGCAAATTGTTAGTTTTGTACACAACTCATAAAAAGCATAACAAAACAACATAGTATACAAATATAAGGATGTTAGTTCAATGACCCGAATTGCAGGGAAAAGGAGGCAAAACAATGGCAAATAGAAAAAGAGGCATGGCTGTATTGCTGGCAGCCGTAGCTGTCATGAGTTTATTGTTAAATGGCTGCGGCAGTCAGAAGAACCGGGATGGAAAAGTGGTGATTGAAATGGTTCAGTATAAGCCGGAAGCGGTAGCCGTCTTCCAGGAGTTTGAAGAGAAGTTCAATGCCACGCATGATAACATTGAGCTGGTAATTGATTCACCAAATGATGCAATGGTGATTTTGAAAACAAGATTTATCAGAGAGGACAATCCGGATCTTATCGGAATTGGAGGAGATATCAATTATTCCAATTTCCTTGATGCCCAAATGCTCATGGATATTTCCGATTTTTCAGGGCTTGCAGATATTAAGGAGAATTACCTGCTGACCAACAAGGATTTGGAATATGTGCCAAAGGATGGAGTATATGCGGTGCCCTATATGGCAAATGCAGCCGGAGTGCTGTACAACCGGGATATGTTTGAAGAGCATGGCTGGAGCATTCCAACTACGTGGGATGAATTCACACAGCTTTGTGAGGAAATCCAGGCGGAAGGAATACAGCCACTGTATTTTGGATATAAGGATATATGGACGTGTCTTGCACCATGGAATGCCATTGCCGTTAATTTGTGTCCCACGGATCTTGCTTATCAGGTAAACAGCGGAACCGCTACCTTTACCGAGGCATATGAGCAGGTAGCAGTAAAGCAGAAGGCGCTATTGGATTATGCACAGCCCAATCCGGTTGCCTATAGCTACAACGATGCATGTACCGCATTTGCAAGAGGCCAGGCAGCCATGTATGTAATCGGAAGCTATGCCATTCCTCAGATCAAATCGGTAAATCCGGATATGAATATTGATTCTTTTGTGTTTCCGGCAAATGATTCTGCGGACAAGAACGTATTGAATTCGGGGAATGATTTGATGTTTTGTGTTATGGAGGATTGTGAATATAAGGAAGAAGCATATGAAGTATTGCGCTTTTTGCTGGAGGATGAAAATGTGCAGGCATATTTAAATGCACAAAGTGCGGTCCCCTGTAAAAAAGGTGATTATAAGATGGCGGGGGAGCTTGACGGAATGAAAACATATATTGAAAGCGGACTCGTTGCGGATTTCCAGGATCATCATTATCCAAGTGAAATGGCAGTAGATGCCATGATTCAGACATATCTGCTTGACAATAGCAGTAATGCCCTTGATACATTTCTGGACAGATTTGACCGTGAGTGGGTCAGATATAACAAGGATATCATTGCGAAGGTAAAAGCATATCAGGAAAAGGGGGAATAGGACATGGGAAAAGAAAAAAAGAAAGTCAGGGAAATCAAGACCTGGAGCCGGAATGATAAAATTTTTCTTGGATTATTGGCACCTGTGCTTGTGCTGTTCTTCTGCTTTAATACCCTTCCTCTTATGAAAGGATTTTATTATGGGTTTACTAATTTCAAGGGGTACGGAAGCTATGATTTTGTAGGGCTTCGAAATTTTCAGGATCTGTTTCAGGATGTACGGGTAGGAAAATCTTATTTATTTACATTTAAATATGCAGTAGTGATGACGATTCTGGTAAATGTGATCAGCCTCATTCTGGCACTTGGATTAAATCGGGAGATAAAAGGAAAAAATACTTTAAGGGGAATCTATTTCGTGCCCAACATACTGGGAGGACTGGTAGTAGGCTATATATTCAGCTTTTTGTTTACTTATATTCTTCCAGCCGTTGGAGAGGCAGCAGGAATCGATTTCTTAAAGAACAGCATGCTTGCCAGTACAAAAACAGCATGGATTGCCATTGTAATAGTAGGGGCATGGCAGGCGATAGCCATGAATACCATTATTTATATTTCCGGCCTGCAGACGGTACCGGAGGAGGTATATGAAGCATGTATGCTTGACGGGGCAGCAGGCACTAAGAAGTTTTTTAAGATTACATTTCCGCTGATCATGCCGTTTTTTACAATCAACCTTGTTCTTTGCATGAAAAATGCGCTTATGGTCTTTGACCAGATCATGTCATTGACAAAGGGAGGCCCATCCCAGAGCACAGAATCCATTTCCTATTTAATTTATAACAATGGTATGAGCGGCGGGCAGTTCGGCTTCCAAAGCGCCAATGCATTTGTATTCTTTATTGTAATCGTAGTCATTTCATTCATGCAGATGAAATTTTTAGGCGGAAAGGAGGAGCAGTTATAATGGAAAAGAAAAAGAAAATAAAGAAACACCAGGGAGTCGTAGGAAGCAAAACAGCCAACCGCATAATCAATATATTGCTGGTGATTGGCTGTCTGACTATTTTCCTTCCGCTGTACATGACGATTATCATAGCCTTTAAAAAGCCTTCGGAGATGACCAATGATGTGGCGGGAGCGCTGGCATTTCCAAAGACATGGAATCTGGATAATTTTGCGGAGGCAATGCGGGTTACGGATTTCTGGCATTCTCTGGGAAACAGTCTGTTGCTAACTGGTGTAACGGTAGTCATATGTATATTGTTCCATTCCCTTGCCGGCTACGTGATTGGCAGAAAGATGGGAAGGCATGGGATCTTTAAGATTTCCTATTATTATATTGTAAGCGGTATGTTCGTGCCCTTTGCTGTGCTTATGATGCCTTTAGTAAAGCAGACGGCGCAGATGGGAATTGCAAACCGGTTGGGCGTAATTATTTTATATGTAGTGTTCTTTATGCCCATGAACCTGATGTTGTATACAGGGTATTTGAAAAATATTCCTTTAGCATTAGAAGAGGCGTCATGCATAGATGGGGCTACCGCATGGCAGACCTTTTGGCAGATTATTTTTCCAAATATGAAGCCCATGCATGCCACTGTAGCGGTACTGACTGCCATGAGCACATGGAACGACGTGATGACACCTCTTGTCATCATGTCGGGTACGGGACAGAATACGCTTCCTCTGGCCCAGCTTAACTTCCAGACGCAGTTCGGCACCAATTATAATCTGGCATTCGCCTCTTATCTGCTGGCATTATTGCCCATTTTGGTGTTCTATATTATATGTCAGAAGCAGATTATCAATGGCGTGGTCAACGGAGCGGTAAAATAAGAAGTGACACTCCGGGTACTGCCTGGGGAGAGGAAAGAGGGTATGGACAATGGATTTGAAAAACAGCTATTATGAATTTTATGGAAACAGTGATATGACCGGACTGCGGTATGAACAATTGCGAAAGATTATGGAAGAGGCGGGGGAAAAACGTCCTGCTGCTTTAAAGAAGGCGGATGAAGCGGGAAATGACTGGTATCAGTCGGAAAAAATGATTGGCATGATGTTGTATGTGGACCGATTCAGCAATGACCTGGCGGGATTTGAAGAGCGAATTGATTATCTTGCGGAGCTGGGAGTTACCTATGTGCATTTTATGCCGCTTTTAAAGTCAAGGGAAGGGAATAATGACGGCGGCTATGCAGTGTCGGATTACCTTATGGTAGAGGATAAGCTTGGCACTATGAAGCAGCTTGAGCGGGTGATCGGGCTGTTAAAGGAAAAGGGAATCAGGACCTGTATTGACTTTGTATTGAATCATACGGCAAAAGAGCATATATGGGCAAGAAAATGTCTTTCGGGGGACCCGGATTATGCGGATATGTATGTGATGTTCCAGGAGGATACCATTCCAAAGGAGTATGAGAAGGCACTGACGGAAATCTTTCCCGGCGTGGCTCCCGGTAACTTTACCTATTATCCGGATATTCAAAAATATGTGATGACCAGATTTTATGAGTTTCAATGGGATTTAAACTATAAGAACCCACAGGTATTCAATAAAATCGTGGAGGCGCTCCTTGCCCTTGCCAATAAGGGAGTGGATATATTCCGCCTGGATGCGATTCCCTATATGTGGAAGGAGCCGGGCACCATATCCATGAATATGCCCCAGGCTCATAAGCTGATTGCAATGATGTATCAGATCGTCAAGGAGGTTTGTCCAAGCGTTATTTTTTTGGGAGAGGCAATCGTAGAGCCTTTTGAAATCGTGAAGTATTTCGGAAGCGGGGAAAGAAAGGAATGTAATGTGATGTATAATGCGTCGCTGATGGTTCTTTTGTGGAATTCTCTGGCCAGCAGGGACGTAAGGCTTATGACCCGGTCTCTTGCCAAGGATTACGGAATCCCTTCGGACGGTCTTTGGATCAATTATATCCGATGCCATGATGATATCGGCTGGGGCTTTGAGGAGGATATACTCCGTGAACTGGGCTGTGATCCCAAGATGCATAAGCAGTTTATGATTCAATTTATGGAAGGGACATTTCCGGGAAGCTTTTCCACAGGTGAATTATACGAATTCAATCCCCAGACGCAGGATGCAAGAAACAGCGGGACGCTGGCTTCCATGTGTGGATTGGAACAGGCCGTCAATGAAAAGCATTTGTATAAATTGGAGCTGGCTGTAAAGAGGATTCTGCTTTTACATGCGGTCATTATAGCCTATACAGGAATACCGCTGCTTTACAGCGGAGATGAAATCGGACAGCTCAATGACTGGGGGTATAAGGAAGTAAAAGAGCATGCTGCTGATTCCAGATGGCTCCACAGAGGAAAAATGGACTGGAAGGCGGCGGAAAAGAGAAATGATTTAAGTACGGTTCAGGGGCAGATATTCGTAAGGTTGAAACATATGATTCACATACGGAAGGCAAATAAATATTTTAGCGCGTGTTATAAGGCCATACCGGTAGTGACTGGAAACAATGCGGTTTTCTGCTTCCACAAGGAAGATAAGATGCTGGTGCTGGCAAACTTTTCAGAGTATGAGCAATGGGTGGATTCCCAGTGTTTTGACTGGTTCGGACTGCCGGGAGAGATGAAGGATCTGATTACGGGAAGATTTGTCCGTTCCTATGATAATCGGATTCAGCTTGGACCCTATGAGTATCTTTGGCTTGTATAACAAGCGTTATGATTGAATTGGAATTCAGGAGGAAATAGTACACATGGGAATTATCATTGCTCAGAATGTATTTACGCTGCATACGGATAACAGTACCTATCAGATGAAGGTGGATGATAAAGGAATTCTGCTTCATACCTATTATGGCAAAAGAACCGATGAAACAGATTATTCCTATCTGATTGCAATGGCTGACAGAGGCTTTTCCGGAAACGTTCCCCAGAGCAGGGATGAGAGGGATTATTCCCTGGATTTTCTTCCTCAGGAGTTTCCGGTATGGGGCAGCGGCGATTACAGGGTGAATTGTCTTCAGGCGGATTTGGGAACGGGAGTGGAGGATTGCCTGCTTGTTTTTGACAGCTATAAAATGTATCATGGCAAGTATGCTCTAAAGGGACTTCCCGCAATGTTTGCTTCTAAGGAGGACAGGGTTGATACGTTGGAAATTATTTTGAAGGATTATCAGGAAGAATTTTATGTCAGGCTATTATATGGAGTTTATGAGACATATGATGTGATCACAAGGGCGGTGATTTTGGAGAATAAGACGGAGCGGGAGATTACCCTTTCCAGAGTTATGTCAACGTGTCTTGACTGGAACCATCCCGGATTGGACATGATACATTTTTATGGAAGGCATGCGGAGGAACGCGAGACGGAGCGGACTCCTTTGTTTCATGGAATCGCTGAGCTTCGCAGTACAAGGGGCGCCTCCAGCCATCAGCACAATCCTTTTGTCATACTTGCAGAAAAAAATACCAATGAGGACATGGGTCAGTGCTATGGATTTTCTTTGTTGTACAGCGGCGGATTTCATATACAGGCAGAGGTGGATCAGACCTTTCAGACAAGGCTTGTGATGGGAATGGATGATTCAGACTTTTCCTGGAGGATTAAACAGGGCGGGCAGTTCATTGCACCGGAAGTATGCATGAGCTACAGTTCTACAGGCTTATCCGGATTGTCCCACAATTATCATAATGCCATATTGAAGCATTTGATCAGGAGCAAATGGAAGGAGAAGCAGCGTCCTGTGCTGGTCAATAACTGGGAAGCAACCTATTTTGACTTCAATGCCCAAAAGCTTTTAGAGATTGCCGGGGAAGCTGCCGGACTTGGACTTGATATGCTTGTTTTGGATGACGGCTGGTTCGGGGGAAGAGATACGGATTACACCGGTCTGGGAGACTGGTATGTAAATGAGGAAAAGCTGGGCTGTTCCCTTGGGGAACTGGTTCAAAAGGTAAATGACCTTGGACTTATGTTCGGTATCTGGTTTGAACCGGAAATGATATCAGAAGACAGCCGCCTGTACAGGGAACATCCTGACTGGGCTATGGTGGTTCCGGGAAGGGAGCCTATCCGGGCAAGAAGTCAGCTTGTACTTGATATGACCAGAGAGGATGTATTGGATTATGTAAAGGACAGGTTGTTTTCTGTGATTGACTCTGCAAACATCCAGTACGTAAAATGGGATATGAACAGATCCATTGCAGCGGCGTATAGTGCAAGACTTCCAAGAGAGCAGCAGGGGGAGATGCGCCACCGATATGTGCTGGGACTTTATAGTGTATTGGAAACATTGCTGGAACGCTATCCGGATCTGCTTTTAGAGGGATGCAGCGGAGGCGGCGGAAGATTTGATGCCGGAATGCTGTATTATTCCCCGCAGATCTGGTGCAGCGATAATACAGAGGCGGTGGAAAGGCTTAGAATACACTATGGAACCTCCTTTGCCTATCCCTTGTCAACCATTTCCGCCCATGTGTCGGTTTGTCCAAACCACCAGAACGGAAGAGTTACCCCACTTAAGACCCGTGGAATTTGTGCCATGCAGGGAACCTTTGGCTATGAGCTGGATTTAAGTAAGATGACGGAAGAAGAAAAGTCCATGGTGAGAAAGCAGGTCAAAAGCTATAAGGCTCACTATAGACTGTTCCAGTTTGGAGATTATTACAGAATCACTTCCCCATTTGAAAATCATGATTTCACCGCATGGGAGTATGCGGATAAGAATGGAAGAGAGGCATGTCTTGCAGTGGTATTTACCAATTTGCATGGAAATCCCATATCCCACACAGTAAGATTCAAAGGTCTGTGCCCGGATAAGAAATATAAACTGTTCAGGGATCAGGAGGCTGTAGGGGAATATACGGGAGCGGCCCTTATGCAGGGAGGCATATTGCTGCCCATTCCAAAGGAAGACTATGACTCCTGTCAGTTTTATGCTTGTATGGAGGAAAAGGAGGGAGAAAAGGGAAATTGAAAAAATTGTAAATGCAGGTGAGCCGGTATATCTGACAAAGAATGGATATGGTGCTATGGTAGTATTGAGTCTTGAGGCATATTCCAAACTGACAGATGGTGTGGAAGCCGCGTTGGATCAAGCTGACTTCGCAGCGGAAAGTGACAGCAGGCGTTGCACGCATGATGAAGTCTTTGGAGGACTCAGAAGGAGGCTGAATGGCTGATACAAAGTACATCTTGCGGTATCCGCCATTGTTCTATGAGGAATTAGAAGAAAAGGTGGTTTATTATGTTGTGCTTGATGATGAAGGTTCAAATAAGATTATGGAGGTCAGGCACTTCTTATATAATAAGCAAAATCGTGATGTGAAAATATAGGGATTCTCAACTGAACTGTTGCAAGTGACTGTAGGCAGGAACAGATTACCTTCCATAAAGGAAGACTGGCAGGAACAGCGCTGGGATATAATCATACAGAATATTTGTCGGATACAGAGGAAAATCTGGAAGGTTGTGAGACACAGGCATTCCTATTTCAGGCAAACCACGATTTATATACAGTTTCTGATATAGCAGAAGCTGAAGAAAACGGAAATCCCATCCGTGAGGAAGACCAGACAGCAAATATCTGGTATGTATGCTTTGCAAAAGAAGATGGAAAAAGAGCTTATGTATTATTCTTAAACGATAGATATTTTGACAAGGAAGACATCATCCTATGGCAAGAAACATAAAATTCAAAGAAGGAGCCTTTGATTAAGGGCTTCTTTTTCTTCCATGCCTTTTCCTTCATCTGACTTTCTCCTCTTCTTTTTTCCTTTTTTATGTCTGGCCAACAGCTTTCCAACTTCTTATGGCCACTCTGCCTCTCCACTTGTTTTTTTCCACTTTTTTCTTTCCCTGATTTTTTATGTTTTTTTAGGATTGTACTACTC
>CAMWWJ010000094.1 GCA_947177925.1 uncultured Lachnospiraceae bacterium | reverse complement strand
CTTTCCAAGATCCTGATCATGGAAAAAATATCTGTTATCCTTGGACAGTTATGTATCACTGACACACCCTTTATCAGTACGGATGCCGCTAATAAAGGCAGCGCTGCATTTTTTGAGCCTTGTATGCTCACTTCTCCACATAAGGTATTTCCACCTGTGATATCAATAGACTTCATATTCCACCTTCTAAGCATTTTTTAGTCAAGGAAATCCAAATCTATTTCTATCCTATGCGGATTTTTCTAAAATGTGTCTTTTTTCTTTTATCCTACATCATTTAGGCGGATGCCCTTTGATACACTGAGCACAAGCCCGATTTCTGCAAGCAAAAACAATACCGAGGTACCCCCATAGCTGATAAAAGGCAGGGAAATACCCGTATTGGGTATCGTATTGGTCACTACCGCAATATTCAAAATAACCTGAATAGCAATATGTCCCAGCACTCCCACAACTAAAAGGGCTCCAAATAAATCAGATGCATTGTTGGCAATTACCATGAACCTCCATATAAGAAGAATAAAAAGCAGAATAATGGACAAGGCTCCAAAAAGTCCCAGCTCCTCACAAATAATGGAAAAAATCATATCATTTTGGGCCTCCGGCAGAAATCCCAGCTTTTGCATGGAACGTCCCAGTCCCTTACCGAAAAGATTTCCCGAGCCAATGGCATACAATGCCTGTAATGTCTGGAAGCCCTCATCGGAAGCATATTTTTCAGGGTCCAGCCATGCAATGATTCTGTCCCCGCGAAAGCCTGCGTCCGACTGTATCCCTCCGTCTGCCGCAGCCTCCGCCTGCCCCTCTGCATTTTTTACAATTATAAATACAATCAGCGCCGCCGCAGCACAAACACCCACTGCCATAAGGACGAACCTCTTATAGTCCGGCGCTGCCACAAATACCATCAGCACTGCGATTCCTGCAACAATAATGGCAGAGCTTAAGTTGTTGGTCACTTTCCAGATCAAAAGACAGATTGGAGCCGCTGCTCCTACTGCCAGGATAAATCCTTTCCATGTGCGGATTCCCTTGCCCATCTTACAGACTAAAACTGCCAGAAACAAAATCATGGCAAGCTTTGCAATTTCCGCCGGCTGTAAGGACAGAGGCCCAAGTCTCAGCCATCTTCTTGCTCCTTTTACTTCATGTCCTAAAGGCGAAAGTACCATCAGTATCAGCACCACTGCCGCTATGTAACCAATAACCGCAAATCTTTCCCAGAAATGATAGTTTATTCTGGATACAATCAGCATACAGACTATTCCAAGAGCAGTAGAAATCAACTGCTTTTTCAGATAATATGCTGAATTCCCGTAATCCAGGGCCGCTTCATAGGAACTGGTGGAATAAAGCATTACCAGGCCGAACCCCAGCAAAAACAGTACGATAAATAACAGCGTATAATCGAAAAAATATTCTTGTTGTTTTCTGTTCTTCCTTCTTACTGCCACAAGCCTTCCTCTTTTCTCATCATTCTTAAACACCCATCAGCGCCACAAGGCATAATATTGCAGTGATAATGGAAAATACTGCAACCACCTTTGTTTCTTTCCATCCGCAAAGCTCGAAATGATGGTGGATGGGAGCCATCTTAAAAATACGTTTTCCTCCGGTAAGTTTAAAGTAACTAACCTGCAGAATAACGGACACAACCTCTATCAGATAAATAAAGCCTACAATTACAATGAACAGGGGCATCTGCATCATGTAAGCCACCGCCGCCACAAAGCCTCCAAGGGCAAGGGATCCGGTATCTCCCATAAACACGCTGGCAGGATGCACATTGAACAATAAGAAGCCCAAAAGCGCTCCTACCGTAGCACAGGTAATAGGCTCAATACCGCTTCCCGTCCCAACCGCAACAACCGTAAAAAAGGTTGCTACTAAAATAGTGACGCTGGTTGCAAGTCCGTCAAGACCATCCGTAAAATTGGTGCCGTTTACTGTTGCAATCATCACAAAAAACAGAAACGGTATATTGAGGAGTCCTAAATCCATATAGATTCCCTTGAAGAAAGGAACCTTCATGGAAAGGCTGATGCCCGATATATTCACTACATAATAAGCAAATACTGCAGTTACCACAAACTGGAGCAGCATCTTCTGCCATGCTCTAAGTCCCATGGAGCGCTTTAATACTACTTTAATATAATCATCTATGAATCCAATCAGTCCAAATCCCAATGTAGAAAACAAAATGGGGAGAATCTTAGGATAATCCTTTACATAAATAAGGGAAGTAACTGTAATGGCTGCCAGAATTATAATTCCTCCCATGGTGGGCGTTCCTGTTTTCTTCAGATGGCTTTCCGGTCCTTCTTCCCTGACTGTCTGACCCGCTTTTACCTTTCTCAAAAAAGGGATCATAATGGGGCCAAGCGCCGCACTGATTACAAATGCTATCAAAACCGGTATTATAATTCTGTTTATCATGTTCTTACTTTCCTTTCAAATTTCATCCACGTTTGCGGCCTGCTGCCACACATACTATTTAGTATAATCTATTTTATCCAAATAAGGAAGAATATTTTCAAAAAGCTTTTTTACAACCGGAGCCGCAATCTGTCCGCCATAATAAATGCCCTTCGGATTATTGATGACTACAAGGGCAAGCACCTGGGGATCATTTGCCGGATAAAATCCCAGAAAGGAGGAAATATATTTTCCGCTTCCTCTTGGAAGCGTCTGGCTGGTAGCTGTTTTTCCTCCTATGGAAAAGCCCTCTATTTTTGCTTTCTGGCCGCCTCCGTTTTCCACAACCTGTTCCAGGATCATCCTCATAGTTTCTGATGTTTCTTTGGAAACTATACCCTTTTTTACAGGATAAGTAAAAGTTTCCACTATATCGCCGTCAGCATCCCTTGCTTCTACTCCAAAGTGGGGAGTGATACGGTTTCCTCCATTAATAATAGAGCTTACGGTAGTGGCAAGCTGAATGGGCGTGATTTGAAAGGACTGGCCAAAGGAAACCGTTGCCAGCTCCACCAGGCCCATATTTTCCTTTTTGTGCATAATCGTACCCGCTTCCCCCGGAAGATCCACGCCCGTTTTATCTTTCAGTCCGAACTGCTGAAAATAAGAATAATATTTATCAACTCCCAATCTAAGACCCACATCTACAAATACTGGATTACAGGAATTCATAGTTGCCTGTATGAAATTTTCCCCGCCGTGGCCGCTGGTTTTGTGGCATCGGATTTTCCTGTCCTCCACTATGATAAATCCGGGACAGGAAAAGGTATCGTTTACCGTTACTGCCCCTGCTTCCAATGCTGCCGTGGCAGTTATGATTTTGAAAGTGGAGCCTGGCTCATACGTATCATTTATGACGCCGTTTCTCCACATTTGATTTAGCGCATCTTGTGTAGCTTCTCCCTCTGTCAATAAGGTAAAAGGATCATTTAAATGGAACTCTGGCAAATTTACCATGGCCAGGATCTCACCATTTTTTGGATTCATCACAAGCATGGATACCGCATCCGCTTCCTTTGCCTCCATAACCTGTTCACAAAGCTGCGTGGCATAGGACTGGATATTAAAGTCCATGCTGATATACAAATCATTTCCCGGAATGGGTTCTTTTCTGTTTTCCCCCTCCTTATCGATTTCCACACCTCTTGCATCGGTTATGGTATAGATGATGCCGTCCTCTCCCTTTAAATAATCTTCATATTTTACTTCCAGTCCTATGATTCCCTGATTATCGCTTCCTGTAAAGCCAAGCACCTTGCTGGCAAGGGCATCAAAAGGATAGTATCGTTTATAATCCTCATCTACCTTGACGCCTGCCAGGTTGTACTCTCTTATAATATCTCCTACTTCTTTGCTTACATTGCTTTTTATTTTTTCAATAGCTGATACCTTCTCCACTTTCTTCTTTGCAGTTTCTTCCGATATGCCCAGCTCTTTTACAAGCATTGCCGCAACCTGATCCGGCTCTTCTATCTGACTGTGGATAACCGATATGGTACATACTGTTTTATTAGTTGCCAGTACCTGTCCGGTAGAGTCTATAATCTTTCCTCTTGCTGCTTTAATGGCTCTTTCCCTTTCATGCAGGTCCTCTGCCAGTGCTGTATAATATTCTCCCCGGTAAATCATCAGATAAACAAGCCTTCCTCCCAGCCCCAACAGAGCCAGCGTACAACATAGGAACAGCACTACGATCTTTTTACGATTATAAGTTTTATATCCCCGCATATAGTCCCCGTAAAATATTCTTACTTATAATCTATTGTGGGGATTCCCTTCTTATTCCAGTATTCCGTTTCTCTTCTACTGACCTGGATTTCCTCCTTCGCCAGTATCTTCCTCCTGTTCATTCTCGCTTGGAGTGCCCGATATATCGCCAATTGTGGAAAACAGCGGGTCTACATACTCCATTGTATTTGGATCCACCTGATATCCGGTAGAAGGATCGATAATATTTCCGGTCCTGTCGTCATAAGTATAATTTGGCTTTTCCTCCTCTTTCTCCTGTTCTGTTTCATCCTCCCCGTCTTCTTCACCTTCGCCTTTTTCTACAGAATTTTCACTGACGCTTTCTAATATCTGAAGCTTTCTTAACTCTTCCTCCTGCTCCTCCGTCAGCTTTTCCGTACGGAATATATTCATATATGGAAGAATTTCCGTAAAAATTCCTTTTGCAATTTCCTGCGCAAAGGTAGAATGGGGCTGGTCCTCCACATTAGGCCTGTCCACTACTACATATACTACCACCTGCGGATCATCTGCCGGAGCATAGCCGATAAAGGATACTACATACTGTCCCTGTTTACGGGGATAGGTTTCTGCCGTTCCTGTTTTTCCACCAATCAAATAACCTGCCGGAACTGCCGTAGTTCCCGTTCCTGTTATGCAGACTGCATTCAGATAAGTTCTCATTTTTTCCGACGTTTCTGTAGACACCACCTGCTTTAACACCCTGGGCGTAATCGTTTCTGCAGTAGAGCCGTCCGGATTCTGGATTTCCGTGGCAATATGGGGCTCGTAATAGTAGCCTCCGTTAATAATGGAACAGAAAGCGCTTGCCAACTGTATCATCGTCACTTTATAGCCCTGTCCGAAGGTGGAAATAGCCAGGTCCGACCTTACCATGGAATCAACATCATAAATCAGATTTGCTGTTCTTGCTTCACCTGCCAGATCTATATTTGTTTTCAGCCCCACATTAAAATTGGTAAGATATTTCATAAATGTTTCTGTTCCAATGGCATCGCCCATATGCATCAGCGCCACGTTGCAGGACTGCTCCAGGGCGCCCGACACGCTCAGGTTGCCATGTCCATTGGTCCTATGGCAATGAATATGGTGCCCGCTCACTTCCAGTTGTCCGTTACAATCATAATATTCATTTCCTTTTATCTTTCCAGCATCCAGTCCTGCCGCAATCGTCATTGCTTTTGCGGTAGAACCGGGTTCAAAGGCATCCTGGATACAGAAGTTCCTCCACAGCCCCTGTAACGTATCAAGATATGTGTCTTCTTCTTCCATTTTTGCAATTTCTTCCTGAGAATAATAAGCGGAAATATCTCTCGGATTATTTAAATCATAGTCCGGATAAGCTGCCATCGCCAGAACATTTCCTGTTTTTGGATTCATGACGATTACACCTGTATGCTTGCTTCCAAGCTCTCCCTGCCTGTATTCCCCCTGATGCTGTTCGTTAAACTGTTTTATATATTTTTCCACGATTCTCTGAATATTGGCATCTAAGGATGTAACCACATTTTTTCCGTCCACTGCCGCCTTGGTGGTACGCTCTAACTCGGAATCGTCATTTAAATACCCATATTCTCTTCCGTTGGTGCCATTTAATATGTCGCTGTAATATGCCTCCAGTCCGTTGGTTCCGATATTATCCTTGCTTGTAAAGCCTAAGGTATGGCAGGCAAGGCTTCCAAAAGGATAATTTCTTTTATATTCTTCTTCAAACCAGATACCTTTAATATTTTTTCCCTTTTCCTCGTCCTTCTGCAGCTCTAAAAAAGGACTGATTTCTTCATAGGTAAGCTGTTTTTTTACTACATAATACTTATCTTTCGGCTTTTGGGCCAGATGATTCCTGATTTCATTTGCATCTATTCCAAAACAAGTATTGAGAGCAGATACGGTTGGCTCCACGTATATCTGCTTGGAATTGATGACACTGGCATCCACTACCAGATTGTATACCTTCTCACTATATGCAAGCCTGGTTCCTTTGGCATCCAGAATATCTCCTCTTTTATAGGGAAGTACCTTACTGCTGTATTCCTGTTGGGACAACACCTGTTTTTTATAATTTTCACTGTCTTCCTTATTGATTGCGTAAAGCCTCATGCTTAAACCTAGGAAAGCTAACAGTACTACAATAAACAGCACTGCTAGCTTTTTCTGCATTCTTATGGTAAATCTTGCGCCCGTTCCCTTTGGTGCCGCTTCCGGCACTCTGGCACCCTGTGACTTCGTCCTTTTCAGAAGTTCTCTGTTTTCCAGACTCCTCCTGTTTCTCTGACTGATTCTGCTCTCTGCATTTCTTCCGTTTCTCTGGCTGGTTCTGCCCTCTGCACTTCTTCTGTTTCTCTGGCTGGTTCTACCCTCCGCACTTCTTCTTTCTCCCTGAAGACTGCTTCTTTGAAGGCTTCTAAGTTCCTGGCTCCGGCTGTTGTTTCGATAGTTTCTATTCTCCACGTTCCGGCTGCTTCTTTGATAATTCCGATTTCTTTGATGATTTCTGTTTTCTGTACTCATGAACTTCCCTTTCAGATTTATGGCATTTCGGTATATTGACGAACATAGTCGTCCTTTGCGCCTTCCACATTGATTACTTGTCCTTCTTCTGCATATTTCATGCCAAGTTCTTCAATGGCGATTCTTTTTACCTCTTCTAAATCCACATTGCTGACAGCCCTGCTGTACTCTTCGTTATTTTTCAAACGCAAATCGTTTAATTCGCTTTCCATGGATGCGATTTTCTCCATAGCCATTGTATTATCGGACTGAAGCCTGATATATCCGATTAAAACTACTGCCGCCACCGTCATCGCCATTGCAAGGAACAGCACATACCCCAGACTCATTCTGGCTGCCCTTTCTCTGTTTTTTCTGGTGGTATTGCTCAGCTTTTTTCTTGGTTCTTCTTCAATTGCTGTAGTAACGTCCAGCTTTCTTACTGTATTTCCGTATACATAGGAGCTGTTTCCTGCCACCCTTCTGTCATATGTATTTCTTCTTTGATTCGTTCTTACTTGCCTTGCTGTCATTTTCTTATTTCCTTTTCTCAAATATTCTAAGCTTTGCGCTTTTTGCACGTTTATTTTCTTCTATTTCCTCTTCTCCCGGAAGAATAGGCTTTCTCGTTATGACTTTTCCCTTTGACTGATTCCCGCATACACAAACCGGAAAGTCCGGAGGACATGTACATGGATTTTCATTTTTCCGAAATGCATTCTTAACGATTCTGTCCTCTAAGGAATGGAATGTAATAATGCAAAGCCTTCCGCCCGGGTTTAACAGGTCTGTCATGTCGTCTAATGTATCTCTTAATACATCCAGTTCTCTGTTGCATGCGATCCGGATTGCCTGAAAAGTCTTTTTGGACGGGTGCCCGCCGCCTGTTCTCATTTTAGCCGGTATAGCAGCCTTAATGATTTCATTTAGCTGATAGGTAGTAAGGATAGGTCCCTTTTCCCTTTCTTTCACAATATGCTTTGCAATATTTTTTGCAAAGCTGTCTTCTCCATAATCCTTGATAATATGATATAGCTCTGTTTCCGAATATTCATTGACAATATCCTTTGCGGTCAGGCTCTGTCTTCTGTCCATGCGCATATCAAGCTCTGTATCATATTTATAGGAAAAGCCCCTTTCTATCGTATCCAGTTGATACGAGGACACTCCCAGATCCAGCAGGATTCCGTCAACAGACATAATCCCCAGTTCCTTTAGAACCTGCCTCATTGCCTCATAATTGCTTCTTGCAATTGTAACTTTATCAGCAAATTCCTTTAATCGTTCACCTGCTGCCGTAATGGCAGCTTCATCCTGATCGATTCCTATAAGCCTTCCGTTTTTCAACTGTCCGGCCACTTCATAAGCATGTCCGCCGCCGCCTAAGGTGCCATCCACATAAATGCCATCCGGCTTTACGTTCAATCCTTCAATTGTTTCCTTTAACAAAACCGATTTATGTGAAAATGTCATATATCCCTCTGCTCATAGGCGTTTTTCATCCCTAGCTGTCCTTTAAACGCTAAATGCTAAATCCCAATTCCGCCATATGTTCTGCGATTTCTTCCATATCGTCATAATTACATGTGCCTTCAAATCTTTCCCTGCTCCAGATTTCTATCCGGCTTCCGACACCAATCAGCGTCACATCCTTCTCTAAATCTGCAAATTCCCGGAGCACATTGGGTACAAGGATTCTTCCCTGCTTGTCCACTTCTACGCTGGCCGCTCCCGCCAGGAAGAAACGTACGAATTGTCTGGCATCTTTATTGGTGATGGGCAGTGATTTCAGCTTTTCTTCAAAAGCGCTCCATTCATTTTGGTCATACACAAAAAGACATCCATCCAAACCTTTCGTCACTACAAATTCATCACCAAGTGCATCACGAAATTTTGAAGGGACAATGAGTCGGCCTTTTGCATCAATTGTATGACTGTACTCTCCCATGAACATAATAATCACCTATGTGGTGTGGTTTTAATAAATATGGGGTGTATTTACCACTCTCTACCACTTCATACCACTTTTCACCACTCATGTGAACATTTTATACTATCGGGGGTGGTATTACAAGCATTTTTTTGGAATTATTGGTAAAAAAAATACGCCTGATTTGGCATATTTTTTAAGGATTCTATATGTTGTGGGAACGTGTTTTCGGTGTGCTATATGCAGGGAAATGATTTAGAAGGGGGGATAGAGGGATGCGGACGCGGAAGAGGGATGTGGGTGGATTTGCTGCTGTGTTTTTGAGGGCGATTTTACTAAACAGTCTGGAAAGGTTGTCTAAGCCGGTCGGGTCGTCATATAGCGCCGTCCGTGGCGCAATATGACTAAAATTGCCGTCCATGGCAATTTTACCCTGAGTAATGAGCAGACTGTTAAGTAAAAGCGCCCTCAAAAACAAGGCAGCAAATCCACCCACATCCCTCTTCCGCTGTTTCGTTTCTGCCTGTACCTTCTGTGAAAGCAGATGGCTTTATGTAAGATATATTATATAAAAATGCGCTTATTTTAAATATGCATATTTAAAGTACATCATTTTAAAATACACTATTTTAACATACACCTATTTTAAAATTCACTGACAAACGTTACTCCCAAATGGTAAAGGTCTTATCAATTATCAGAAAACAGCGGGCCTTTGCGATACACAGTAGGAGCTGCCATATAGTAGTCTTTGGGGCCTTGATGAAGGCGCCGGTCCTTACGCACCGTATTTTGGTGCGTTAGTACCGCTGCGTCTTCATAGAGCGAAAGCGTGCCCCAAAGACTACTATATGGCAGCTCCTACGTCCTCCCGCCAAAAGCCCCATCCAATTTTCATACCATCTTATCTTTCTTTTTCATACAAATCCGCACCACCACATCAACAGCCACTGCCACCACAAACATGGTAATCCCCAGCATTTGGGAAACTGCAATATTGGTATGGGGGAGTAAAAGCTGGTCGGTGCGCAGTCCTTCAATCCAGAATCGTCCCAGTCCATATCCCCCAAGATAAACCAAGGCTAACTCACCATTGAATTTCTTGTGCTTTCTGTAAAGCATCATAAAGGTAAGAATGCCTACATTCCAAAGGCTTTCGTAGAGAAAGGTGGGATGAACCTGGATGTAATTGGTTCCTTCTGCTATATGGGCAGTCAAATCTGCTGATATATCGGACTTTCTTACAGCCTCTATGGGAAGGCGCATGGCAAGGGGATTGTCCGTGTAGCCGCCAAAGCATTCCCGATTCATGAAATTCGCCCAACGCCCTATAATCTGCCCTAAAATCAATGCCGGCACTCCCGTATCCGCCATTAAGAAGGGGGAAACTTTTTTAATCTTCGCATATATGAACAGGGTGGTGAAGGCACCGATTACCGTCCCGTAAATGGCTATGCCTCCTTCCCTTAAATTGAAAATGCTCAGCAGATTATCTTTATAATTGTCCCAGGAAAAGATTACATAGTAGGTTCTGGAACCACAGATGGAAAAGAAAATGGCATACATAGCAAAATCCCAGTACATATCCGGATCCTGTCCCGTCACCTTTGCTTCTCTGTTCATCATAAGCAGTCCTGCCAATACGGATAATGCTAAAATCATTCCGTAAAAAGCAATATCAAAGCCAAAGATGGTAATCTTCTTTGGCAGATTTTCTATATAAATGGATAAATGTGGAAATGCAATATCCATCTTTCCCATTATATCAGGCATCTTCATCACTCCCTGTATTATAAGCTATCGTCTGCAAGTTGGCATTTATACATTAAACCGGAACAAAATCACATCTCCGTCTTTCACCACATATTCTTTTCCTTCCATTCCAACAAGTCCCTTTTCCCTTGCAGCAGCCAGGGAGCCATGTTCCAGCAGGTCTTTATAAT
>CAMWWJ010000093.1 GCA_947177925.1 uncultured Lachnospiraceae bacterium | reverse complement strand
ATTTCATATACTTTGCACAATTTCCAGCGCAACTAGATTTCTATTAATATTATTTTTTAAATTTTCAATGTATTTTTCCATATATTCAAAGTCTGGAGTGCCGGATGTGGTGCATGGCAAAAATATGTTCTCTTTTTCCATATCTTCCTTTCTCCACTTATCATTATATTCATGTGATCCACCCACCGCTTTTATTACCGGAGCAATAAATAATGCTATATTTTCCGTCATATCAAACTTTGGATATAAAACATTTACATCATCTGTAGCCCAAAATGGTTCACTTTGATAAAATGTTCTTCCAATATCAGAACCATTGTAACACACTGTTAAAGTATTCCCTTTGTGTATGTGTTCAGAATTAGATATATATTGTGTAATACCGTTTTCAAATGATGAAGCACCTATATATCGGATATTGCCTTCTCTCATATTTGCTTTTGTCAATCTTGATCCTTTAACAACTTTAAAAAGTTGATTTATTGGAATTTTTTTCCACGTATGAATATCAACCTTTCTTGGTGTAAGCCTATTTATCTGGTTCATTTCACATATAGAATTATTCACACTTTTTCTATGTTCTTCCATGTATAATTCTATTTCGTCCCACAATATACTTTTATTCCTATTTGTAGGTAGCCTCAATTTTAAGTAAGGTAAAACAGTACTCGACAGTTGATCAGAATATGAACTATTTTGAATACTTTTTTTTATAACTGCTACCAAAAATGCTCCAAGGTTTTCTGTAAGTGCAATATTTTGAGGTTTAAGGCAATGCACTTTCATATCTAGCGATGCATCACCTGGTTGATAAAAAACTGTCCCTAAAAAAGAAACACTTATAAAATTGTTATAAACACGATAATTAGGATTATCTTTTGTTTTGCATTCAAAATATCCATAAACACCATTATTAATACCTGTAACTGTGATTCTAGGTATCTTACCTTCTATTAAATCTTTCTTTTCAACCATGGCCCCCGTTGGCACTTGCAGTCTTTTCATTATCTGAGCTGTTTCAAATATTTCAAACACTGCAAATTCTGTCCAAATACAATCGTTAAGAATGTCCATTTTCACTACCATCCTTTAATATTATTTTTACACCTCCATCCGCTTTTGATATATCGCTACTATACAATGCTTTCTTCATAAGATTATCTGAAAGTTCCATTACATCTATACCACGCTTGAACAATTCATAATCCATAATTGCCTTGTAAAAATCTTCTTCATATATTTCAAACGGTTTTTCTGGCATTTGATAACTCAAATGTTCCGCCGGCTTAATCCATTGAATAGTATCATGTCCGGTCTGCTTTTCTATAATATCAACCCATTCATTTTCAATGTCTGTCCATCTATCTTTAACATCTTGTCTGCCTTGATTCTTAACCGTTTCCAAACCATCATCTTCAATATAGCAAGCAAAAATCTCCTTATTATCTTGCGGCACTCCTGCCTCAAATATAAAAATAGAAGCAGTCACACCCAAAAACAACTTTTCAGGTAATTTTATTATTTTTTTCAATGTGCTATGTTTTAATAGTTTTTTCCCATTATCTTTTTCCATTTTTTTATCCGGTAATATAAATGCGCATTCTGTATGTTCTGCTACATTTTTCAGCACATTATCTACAATAGTTAAGCAACCATATTTCCTCTCAAATGGCGGATTCATCAATACTTTTGTAATTGGCTTATTTTTAATCCAATCACATGCTTCCTGTGTCCTTGAATCTAACTGCTCCAAATTTGTCTTTCCATCTTTGTGAATAAGCATATTAGCACAAGCCAATGCAAAAATTTCCCTATCAAATTCTATTCCAAATAATTGTCCCGTTTTAATTTCCTTTGCTTTTGATGTATTAACACCACCTGCTTCTTTCATCATATTACACATAGACTTCACTAAAAATGCACCGGAACCGCAAGCCGCATCTAATACAAAATCATTCTGATTTACGTGTAAGAGCCTATACATAAACGAAGTTATATGATCCGGTGTAAAAACTTGTCCACTTTCAGATTTTTTCTTGTATCTATTAAACTCATTAAAAAAGATACCCATTACGTCTTCACCATTCCAAAAATCTGAATTAACACAATCTGATATTTCCAGTACCCAATCTATAAAATTATCAATTGCCTCTTGATTTGTAGTATTATTCATTTTTATTTCAGCATAAACTTCTATCAATATATCAAGTTTTAAATTCTGTTGTCTGCTTTTCTCTAGTGACTTTGATAACGTATTCAATATGGAATTTTTCATTAAAGTAAAATCCATTCCTTTTACTAAAATCGCACCATATCTGCATCCCACAAGTGCACAAGCAGTAAAAATCATTCTGTGATACAAATTTTTAATTCCAAATTCCGTATGGAGACAATTGTTAATTCTTTTTGTCAGAAGATATATTCGCTGCTTATCTATTGTATCTTGATTGAACATTGCAAGATAATATGATTTGTACTGCAACAATCTCGCTGCCATCGTTTCTACATTATTTTTGAACACACGAATATCTTGACCATTATACAAAATGCCAACAACTTTTTTATACTGCTCAAGTACTATATTTACATTTTTTGCCAATTCCTCTTCCCATTTTTTTAGCGCAATATCTTCTTGCTCTGATTTTGTTTCAAGAATAATTGCAACAGCAGTTTTATCATCTGGTAAATACCATCCATCCGGTTTGTCCGACACTCCTTTAAAACCTAATTGATTAAATGTTGTAATCTGTCCCGTTCCCTGCCTGACATTTTCTTCTTTTTCATTAAATCCAAGAGTGATTTTTGCTTCATCTCTTACTTCATCTTCTGTTTTATATGTAACTGTTGTTGGCATAGTTATTCCCCATCCTTTTCTTTGCTGCTCTTTGTTATAACTTTTTCTGCCTCCTTCAATGCAGTCCTCCTTACAAATTCACTATAAGAGGCATATGCCTCCAATCTCGCAGCTTGTTTCAATTTATCTAATTCCTCTTCACTCACTCTTATACTCATAGAAAATGTTTTGTTCATATCATATCATCCCTACTATTTATTTCAAAGTATAGCATAGGCGTGGAACATTTACAATGCAAAGTTCCACGCCTACACGAAAAATCTCATTTGCCAAAAAGGACAGCAAACTTTTTCTTGACAGTCACCTCTGTATACTTTATACTTGCAAATAAGAAGGAAATGGGTTTTTGCCAAATAGAATCTTATGATTTGAAAGGGTTGCTCGTTTCTTTTTTTATGTCTAAAACATCATACAAATACAGTTTCCCGTCGTTAGCATGACGAATCAGCATAGATGCATGGAACACATTATACCTTTCCACCTCCCCTTTTTCATCATAAACAGGCAGGGCAAATCTGGAATCATACCTATACCAGCCATTTGCCGCATTCCTGAGATGTTTCGTTCCCGAATTTTCCCTAAAATGTTTTCCAACCGCAATTTCAAGCATTTCTGGTATTTCCTGTGATGCATTGGCTTTCGCTTTTGCATTAACCCCTTTTAGGGAATAGGTATACATAGAACCCGTATACTCATCCGGCAGGTCTTTTCCAATATACACAATATCCTTCGTATCTGCAATCTCATAAAATTCCCCTACATATGATTTCAGATAGGACTTTACATCATCCCAATCTACAGATTTTTTCCCCGTATTATGTTTCAATGAAGATAATATAAATCCATATCAGGAGTAATAATATATCTATCATAACAAACAATTGATTCGCATAAACTAAACATTTTCTATTCCAGCTACAATGTATAACCGTCTTGTTTTGTTCTACTTTATAATGTTGCCTTGTCTTTACACTTGTACAAAGTATAAAAATTTTTCCATACCAGTCATATATCAAAACTTCTTTTGATATTTTGGGGCCTTTTCTGCCAATTAAAACATCACTATACACAAAACGATTTGCATTATTTTCTCCTTGGGGTAATATTTTTAAGTAATATGCAGTATCATACTCCGTATGTCCAAAGCGATTATAAGTAGTTTCTACTTTTATCTCTATCAAATTTTCTACGGTTCCAGCATAACACCTTCCATTCTTTTGAATTTCTCTTATTTCCCTTCTTCTTTTGACTATAGGCAAAGCAACACTGATAACAAGCAGCAAATAACAAATTCCTAATCCAATACATGTTTCTTTTTCTACATTTGCTTTAGGAAGAAGTCCAACAAACAGAATCGGAAATATCGAGAAATAGAAAATCCTCAAATTGCTATTCCTATAATAGTTCATAGATATTCCCTCCGCATTTTAATTACACTTCAAAATAATTCAAACAACATCTCACAAAACAGGCACCACCACCTGAAACTGAATCACCTCATCCTCACTAAAAGCCGTAATCCTCCCTCCATGCAGCTCCACAATCTCCTTGGCAATCGCCAGTCCCAGTCCGGCTCCCCCGCTTTTGGAGGTACGGGCAGTATCCAAACGATAAAACTGTTCAAAAATCCGTTCTAATTTCTCTTTTGGAATGGTATTTCCATGATTTAATACCGTCAGGGTAATCTCCTTTTCCGAAGGAACCGCTTCTATTTCAATGGTTCCCCCTTCAAAGCTATAATTCACCGCGTTCTTTAAAAGATTATCAAACACCCGCTGCATCTTTGCCACATCCATGCGCATCATAAAATCCGGCGGTGCGTTTAATCTGCATTCCAGCCCTTTTTCTTCAAACATAGGCTTAAATTCATACACCAGCTGCTCCAGCATACGGGTCAGATTTACCCTGCTAAGTTCTAATGTAAGAGAAGTCAGGCTGAATCTGGTGATTTCAAAAAATTCATTGATCAAATCCTCCAGCCTTTCTGCCTTATCCAGAGAAATGGACAGATATTTTTCTCTTAAAGCAGGGGAAATCTCCCCTTCGTCCCGAAGAAGGGTCAGATAGCCAATTACCGAAGTCAAAGGCGTTTTTAAATCATGGGCCAGATAGACCACCAGGTCGTTTTTCCGCTGCTCCGCTTCCTTTGCCGCCCGCTTGGATTCTGCCACATTCAGCTTAATATGGTTCATTTGCCGCTCCACCTCTTTTAAGTTAGAGGGAAGCTGGATTAACGCTTCCTTTTCATTATAAATCTGTTCTATCGCGCCTACAATCTGTTCCAGATAGACCACCGGCTTCATGAGACAGCGGATCAGGATGGTAAGGTAGCCAGCCGCCAATGCGAACAGAATCAAAAGTTCAAATCTGTTATTCAGCCAATGCAACAGTGGATAAATCCATTCGTCTCCGCTCCAAATCCAAAATCCCTTAACTATAAGTATAAAAAAATACAAAAAAATGATACCTGTTGTATAAATACTTATTTCCGCAAAAAATCTGACAATCAATCGCCATACCAGTTTTCTTTTAAAGTGATCTCTTTCTTTATTCAATCTGATACCCCACTCCCCATACGGTTTTAATAAATTTCGGGTTCCTTGCAGGCTCTTTCATTTTTTCCCGAAGCCGCCCGATATGTGCCATTACCGTATTATTATTATCAAGAAACTTTTCTCCCCATACAGCTTCAAACAGCTCCTCCGAGGATACGACCCTTCCCTGATTCTCACATAAATACCACAGGATGGAAAATTCAATGGGCGTCAGGGCCAAAGTCTTTCCGTACAGGCTGCACTTGTGAGTATCCTTATTGATGATAAGTCCCTTAATGTCATATTCCTGAGAAGCTTCCGGCACCTCCTGTTCCTTCTGGTTATAGCTTCGGTATCTTCTAAGCTGTGTCTTCACTCGTGCCACCAGCTCCAAGGGGTTAAAGGGCTTGGTGATATAATCATCAGCCCCAATGGTAAGCCCCATGATCTTATCCATATCTTCCACCTTTGCCGTCAGCATGATAATAGGAAAGAAATGGTTTTCCCTGATTTTCTGGCAGATTCGAAAGCCGTCCATATCCGGCAGCATCACATCCAGAATGGCCATATCCAAAGCTGTGCTTTCCACACAGGCAAGAGCTTCCTTTCCCGTATAAAATTTATGTACCTCATAGCCTTCATTTTTTAAGTATACTTCCACCAAATCGGCTATTTCTTTTTCATCATCCACAATCAGAATCTGCTGGCTCATCTGCTCTGTTTCTCCTCTTTCACTTCCGCTTCTTTTCTATTTCTGTCTTCCTCATCCTCTTCCTGCCGGTACAGATTTTTCAAAAAGAGGATGGCAAAAGGCAGACAGCAAAAGAAATTGCATAAATCCGCCGCCGGCTGGGTAATTTCCACCCCTGTCATCCCCAATATTTTAGGAAGGGCTATAATAAACGGAAGAAAAAAGATTCCCTGTCTGGTAGAGGAAAGAAAAGTAGCCGTCCATGCCTTTCCTATAGACTGGAATGTCATATTGCACACTACCCCAAGCGGCATAAGGGGCATAACGATACACTGAGCCCGAAATGCCCTGACCCCAATAGCAATGACCTCCGGATCATTTGCAATAAACCATCCCATAACTGTCTTTGCCAGCAGAAAACCCAATAATCCAAGAGACACCATGATTCCGATTCCTACCTTTAATGTAAAAAAGAAGGCTTCTTTTACCCTGTCATATTTTTTTGCTCCGTAATTGTAGCCCACTACCGGCTGATAGCCCTGTCCAAAGCCGATTACCATGGAAAAAATCATCATGAATATCTTTCCTACAATGGACATGGCAGCCACTGCGGCATCTCCGTATACTGCCGCATTGATGTTCAGCGCCACGGTGGAAACGCTGGCAAGCCCCTGTCTGCAAAAAGAGGGAAGCCCGTTTTTGATAATCATCAAATAAGTTTCCGGCTCTTTGGAAGCATTTCCTATATGCAGTCTCAGTATGGTTTTCTTTCTCACATAATGGCTTAATAAAATGCCAAAGCTCACGCACTGGCTGAGTGCGGTTGCAATGGCTGCACCGGATATGCCAAGCTTCATGCCAAAAATGAATACCGGGTCTAAAATGATATTTAAAATTCCCCCTGCCGTAATGCCAAACATGGCAAGCCCTGCTTTTCCTTCTGCTCTTAGAAGATTGTTCAGTACAAAGGAAGCGGCCATAATGGGAGCCGCTAACAGTATGTATCTGCCATATTCACAGGCATAAGGCAGAATGGTAGCGGTGGAGCCAAGAAGGCTCATAAGCTTTTCCAGATAATACAGTCCAAACACTAATAATAGCCCGCCAAACACTATGGAAGCCAGAAAACCGCTGGAAGCAATGGTTTGGGCCTCTTCTTTCTTTTGCTCTCCCAAAAGTCTGGAAATGGTGCTTCCCGAGCCCATTCCCAACGTAAAGCCCACTGCCTGGATAATTGCCATCAGGGAGAATACGATTCCAATAGCGCCGGAGGCACTGGCGCCCAGTCTGGAAACAAAAAATGTATCCGCCATGTTATAAACAGAAGTGATCAGCATGCTTATAATGGTGGGAATTGCCAAAGAGATAATCAGCTCCGGGATTTTCGTTTCTGTCATTTTTTTATATTGTTGATTTTCTATTTCCATATTTAGAAGTTCCTCCTATTCCTTTCCTTCACCATATCCAAGCTTTTTCAGCCTTCTATACAGCCCCCATGACACGCATCCGGTAAAAAATCCGGTAATAAGGGCACTTAACATAAGGACCGGCAAATAAAACAATACACTATAGCTTCTAAGCAAAATCCATGCTGCCGTTATCTGTCCAAGATTATGAAATACAGCTCCCGACATGCTTACCAGTATACTGTATTTTCCCCGAAAAATCCTATGAAGCAGCGCCATAACCAAAAAGCAGGCTATTCCTCCAAACAGGCTGTAAAAAAAGCTTACTGCCTGTCCTGTAAAAACACTTCCCAAAATAATCCTAAGAAGCAGCACCGTAAAGCTGTCCCTTTCATTATATACGAAAAGCAACAACAGGGTTACCACATTTGCAAGTCCCATTTTTATGCCGGGAATGGGAACAATTGGAGGAAAATAAGATTCTACCACAAAAATTGTCAAAGCAACCGCTGTAAACATTCCAAGAGTTACTATTTTCTTTGTCTTCATGCTAATAAACCACTCCGTCCAAATCCTCCGTTTCCCTTCCGTTTCCTACTTCAATCACCAGTCTGTTGGGCAGACAGGTAATGGGAATAGGGCCTTTGCTTATATATCCCATCTGTCCACACAAAAAATCCGGGCAGCTTGCCTCCGTTACACCTATGCTGCCGTCCTTTACCTGGATTTTATTGTATGCTCCATGATTTCCTTCTATTAAAAAAACCTCTTCTTTTTCTAACGATACCGTTTTTACCAGAATGCCATCCTGATAAATATAGGCATAGCCATCTTCCGTACCTTTATCCCTGCCCATGCTTATAAGAAACAGCAAAGAGCCTGCAAATACAAGACATAAAAATATGCTTACTCCTATCAACGCCCATTTTTCCTTCATCCTGCTGCCTGTCCCTTTCCTCTTCTTACCTATTTCACAATCTTATAGCTGGCATCCTTTAAATCAAAGAGGGACTTGAGCCCCTCTGTAATATACACATTTTTTTCTTCATCCACAAGCACCCCTTCTGCTCCATACTCCTTTAAAAGCTCCATGCCTCTTTCAAGCCCCAGCACAAAACAGGCAGTGGAAAGACCATCGCTTTTCAGGCCGCTTTCACAGACCACTGTAACGGAAATCAGACCGCTTTCTGCAGGATAACCTGTTTTTGGATTTAAAATGTGATGATACCGTTTTTGATCAACCTCAAAATATTTTTCATAATCTCCTGATGTGGAAACAAACTGTTCACCTGAAAGCTTTAACAGCCCCAATATTTCTCCTTCTTTTCCCCTTGGGTCTGCAATTGCCAGATTCCATGGAGACCGGTCCGGCTTGCTTCCAATCAGGGCAATGCTGCCTCCAAGGGCAATCACCGCTCCCTCTATTCCATCCTGCTTTTTTATAAAATCCGCTGCCCTGTCCGCTCCGATTCCTTTTCCCACAGCCCCTAAGTCAAGGCTCACTCCCTTTGGAATAAAAATACTGTTTTCACTTACTTGAAGCTTTTCATATCCTGTTTTTTCCAAAAATTTGTCTATTTCTTCCTGTTCCGGCAATCTTTCATTTGCACCTCCAAAATCCCACAGTCTGGAAATATTTCCAATGGTCGGATCCAATGCACCGCCGCTTCTATCTGCAATGTCCAGTATATCCGTCAGATAACCGGAAAGCTCCGCACTTATATTTTCATATGGTTCTTTTCCATCCAAAAAGTTGATTTTTGCTATTTCAGATGTTTCTTCCCTCCAGGAAAGCCGCTCCGTTTCCAGACTTCTAAGCTCTTTTGCCAACTCAGGAAGTACGTCCCGCTTTCCTCCATAGACGGTTCCGTGAAAACTGGTTCCCATAAGGATATCAGCTCTTTCATAAATCTCTGCCTTTCCTTTCCCATTTCTTCCAGATAATAGAACCACTAAAAGCAAAAACAGCAAAAGAGCCGTTACTACTAAAGCCTTCTGTTTTTTCCTCCACATATTCCGGCTCCTTTTCCTCTGCAAATTTACGGAAAAAGAAGCTACCAATCTTTCATTGGTAACTTCTCGTTTTTCCCTCTAGAAATGCATATTTGCAACCAGCTTTTGTTTCTCCAGATCAAATTCTTCCTGACTGATAATGCCATTGTCCAATAAAATCTTAAGCTTCATGGCTGCTCTTTCAAACTCATCCAAAGAAATGCCCTGTGCGGCTGCCTGAGCGGTATGGGCGGCTGCGCTTTCTTCTGCCTGTCTTCTGGCTGCCTCTTCTGCTTCTCTTCTGACCTTTTCCTCCGCATTCTTTCTATCGACCTCTTCTTCAATCCGCTTAAAGGCTGCCTCCGCTGCGGCCTTCCGTTCTGCCGCCTCTCTTTCCTCTGCAGCTTTGCGCTCTGCTGCTGCTCTTTCTTCCGCTTCCTGTCTGGCTTTTTCTTCGGCTGCCCTTTGCTCCGCTGCGGCTTTTTCTTCCGCTGCCCTGCGCTCTGCTGCGGCCCGTTCTTCCGCTGCCTTACGCTCTGCTGCAGCTCTTTCTTCGGCTGCCCTTCGCTCTGCTGCGGCTCTTTCTTCCGCTTCTCTCCTTGCTTTTTCTTCAGCTTCCTTCTTAGCCCGTTCTTCCGCTTCACGGCGTTTGTTTTCTTCTTCTATTTTTTGAACCGCCTGCTGGGCTGCTGCCTTACCGGAAGTCTCTGCCAGCTTCTTTGCCGATTCCTCCATTTCCTTTATGGCATCCTTTTCTACCATTTTGACATTTTCTTCTATGGAATTCTTAGCATCCTCTTCTGCTTTCTTAGCTGCCTCGTCCATCTTTGCCTGAACTTCAGCCTGCACTTTCTTTCTGGCTTCCTCAACAATTTTTCTGGCCTCTTCTTCCGCTTTTTTCACTGCAGCTTCTAAAAAAGATGCAGATTCTGCTTCTGCCTTTTTCACAGCAGCTTCCATAAAGGATACGGACTCTGCTTCCACTTTTGCAGCGGCCTCCTCTTTTGCCTTTGACATAGCTTCGCTGCTTTTTGCACGAACCTCTTCAATTCTTTTTGCGCTTTCTTCCGCAATTCTTTTTATATTTTCATCTACTGTCTTTTTGGCTGCCTCCG
>CAMWWJ010000092.1 GCA_947177925.1 uncultured Lachnospiraceae bacterium | reverse complement strand
GGCAAACTTTTACCGGCTTGTCTATTTTCATGGAATTTTCCGTTACCTGACAGTCATATGCCAGCACATTTACACCTTTTTCCGCCGCCTTTTTTAAAACGGCCGCAAATTCCGGATGGGTCGCTGCATTTGGCTTAAAATAATCCACTCCCTTCATCTGGACAACGAACATCACATAAGCTTCATATCCGTCTTTCATTGCCAGAATCAGCTCCTCTAAATGCTTTACGGCTCTTTCCGATGGGGCGTCCGGAAATTTTACTACTCCCTGCTCCTCTAAAGTAACTCCCTTTACTTCCATAAATATTTTTCTGCTTCCAGCCTCTATATAAAAATCAAATCTGGATTTTCCATATTTGCACTCAGGCTTTACGAAAAGCTCCTCTTCCCCACAGAAAAGCCCGCATTTTGAATCCTTCAGCCATTCTTTCACCGCCTGATTGGGCGCATTGGAATCCATATTGATCAAAAGGCTTCCTTTTTCTACGGCAACTAAATCATACTTTGTCTTTCTGTCTGGATTATCACTTTCCTCTAAATATACCCTGCAGCCTTCTATCAGCAGTTCCTTACACCTTCCCGTATTTTTCACATGACAGACTTCTATTTTCCCGTTAATATCCACATGCGCAATGAACCGGTTTGGTCTTTTCACAAACCGGCCCGCCACGATTCTTTTATATTCCATTTTTTCTCCTGTTCCTTTATTATGATTATGCGGAATTTTTATAAGGCACTCTTGCAGAGGGAACCACCTCTGATGCAGCAAGTGCATGAATCATCTGATCATCAAAGAATATCTGGGCATCAAATGCTTTAAGCACGTCTTTCTTTGAAATTCCTCCGAGAAAATAGGCTTCATCAACCCTTACATTCCATGCCCGCAACGTACGGATGACCCGCTCATGCGCGGGCGCACATCTGGATGTTACAAGAGCAGTCCTGATAGGCACCTTTTGTTCTGGAAATTCCTTTTGAATCTCTGAAATGGTTTTTAAAAACTTTGCAAAAGGTCCTTCCTGCAACGGATTCCATGCCTGCTTTCTTTCATTTTCCTCAAAAGCCGCCAATCCGCTTTTTTGGAAAAGCTTTTCCGACTCATCAGTAAACAACACAGCATCCCCGTCAAAGGCAATTCTTATCTGCTTGAAATCTCCATCCTCCTCATATGTATGAAGTTTCCCATTGATAATCATTCCCGCTGCAATGCCAAAGTCTATAGCGCTTTGCACATCCTCCTCATTGGCCGATAAAAATAAGTCCGCTTCAAGAGCTTCTAAATAAGGGGCAAGGGAACCGCCGCCCGACAGCACCGCTCTTGTGATAGGAAGTCCATAATGCCTGATGGAATGAAATATCCGCAGGGAAGCATCTGTGCTGCTTCTGGACATGATGATTACCTCTACCCTGCCTTCATTTCCCGGAAGCTCATTCAGCCTTAATAATGCCCTGATCAGGGAAAACCCCGGCCCCGGTAAAAGAATCTCATTTTCATGTGCCACCTGATACTGACAATAAGCTTCCATTCCCTCTCTTTCAAAAATCTCATTTTCCTTACTCAAATCAAATAAGGCTCTGGAGCTTACTCCTACTACTAATTTATGTTTCAAGCTATATGCCATAATATCCCTCCAAAATAGTCATCTAACAACTTGAGCATTCTGAAAACAAAATTCTATTTTGGAAGCGCTTTCAAAAACCGGCAGACAGCCTGACTGCCACCCTATCTTATCAGCGCATGCGGCTGCACTGATATTTCTGGAATGTAACAAGACAATGCTTTAATTCCTCATATCTTGTCTCAATGGGACCATCCTCGATTTCAACATCCACGGAAATTGCCATAGTATTGATCATGTCATCCGTAATCCTATGATGAAGTGCCGCCAAAATATTTAATCTTTCTTCATAAGTATCCGCATCCAGAAAATCCATTACCATAGGATCAATGCCCGCTTCATTCATAACCGCTTCGCCTTCCGGATCCACAGTTTCCAAAGCTTCCTCCACGTCCGGTCCGCTTGCAACTTCCAAAGCTTCCTCCACAACGGATTCGGCAGCTCTTTTCTGTTCCTTTTCCTCTGAGATTTCCTCATTTACCTTTTGAAAGCGATATTGTCCCTTTTGCTCTGGATATTTCTTTTCATCTACCATTCCCATAAACTGGGAAAGGGGACGCACATACATTTTATATTCCCCATACAGCGCCTGATAGACTACCATATCTTCTTCGGTTTCAGAATGCTGTGCCAACGTAATGATCTGATACCTGTTTCCTTTAAAATGCTCATAAACTTCATATGGCTTTGGATTATTTCTCATAACTTATCTCCTTTATGCAGCTTTGCATGATCAAAAAAGTCACACTACAGCTTCCGATAATGTTATATTATAATCCCTAAGCGATTGATTGTCATGTGTTTCTTGACAGGTTTTAAAGAAGAAATTCATAGGATATTGAAAAATTTCTCTGTTTGAATCTAATTTTTGCCAAATCCTTTTTTAATTTTTCTTTTTTTGCCAAGTCCATCTCCTTAATTTTCTTATGATGGATTACTACCTTGTATTGCCTGTTTCCCTTTCTATCAATAATTTTGGTCATTGTTATTCCGCTTTC
Organism: uncultured Lachnospiraceae bacterium; assembly: GCA_947177925.1. Classification (GTDB taxonomy): domain Bacteria; phylum Bacillota; class Clostridia; order Lachnospirales; family Lachnospiraceae; genus RGIG3040. Next base: position 8,007 of record CAMWWJ010000092.1, on the reverse strand, counting down.
TTCACAGTGGTACCCCTGCAAAACTGTCCTGATCTCCAAAAGACATTCCTGCTCCTGTTCTTTTAAGCGGCGGTCTCTCAATCCATATGTATCCGCACCTTTACTGTATACGGTTCCTGCCCAGGACAATACTGCCGCTAAAAGCAATATCGCCGTCACAAGTATGAAGTTCTTTTTCCTTTTCATAATGATTCTCCTTTCATAATATGATTTTTGAACTTATCTGTTTCCGTTTTTGCCTTTGGAATATATGTGCATTTTACAAAAAGAAGTGTACAAAAAAAAGGACTATATAGTCCTCTTTTTCACTTAATATCTTTTCATGCGCTAAACATTGCTCTCCCTGATGGCTTTTCGTACCGGAAGCACAAAACCCGGAGATACAGAAAGCTCATCGATTCCCATTTTAAGATTTCCCCTTATAACTTTCCATTGCTGCGCCCCCTTCTTTTACTGCATGAGCTCTATAGATAACTATAGGTTGTGCTCTTTCCCTCTCCATTTCCATTTAATTGCCGGCCTGCAGGCTGCTGTATTTAATGATAAGAAGCTCCACGCTGATCATATCATTTAATTTTCCTGTTTTTACATCCTCCTCCGCCTGTACGCAGTCCTCTACCGCTTTCCTAAGCATCCATGTCTTAAAACCTGCCGACTGATCCATGTACTTTTTTGCTATAAAGGGCTGTAGACCCGTCTTTTCCCCTATATAGCGGCTGTCGTGTCCTTTCTCCTTCAGGCCCTTTACCTGAAGAAGCATTTGAAACTGCCTTGCAAGCAGGGCAAGAATGCGCAAAGGAGGTTCCTTAAGAGATAATAAATCATAATACAGATCAAGAGCCTGCTTTTGCTTCCGTTCCGCAACCGCCCGGATCATATCAAAAATCCGGTTAGTTATCCGCTCCGTTGTAACGGCTTCCACATCTTTCCAGGTTATGGTGTCCTGCTTATGGCAGTAGCATAAAAGCTTTTCCATTTCCGTCTTGATTCCGGACATATCCGTACCTGTTTTATTTAAAAACAAAGCCAATGCCTTTTCTTCTATCTGCTTATTTTCCTTTGCAACAGACTGCCGTATCCACTTTTTCAGTGTATTTTCATCCTGTTCTTTAAATTCACATATATATCCCTTTTGACGGATTGCCTTATACACCCTGCTCCTTTTATCCACTTCTTTTTCCGAAATCACAAAAAAAGCTGTTTCGGCAGGTTCCTTCAAATATTCCGCAAAAGCTTCCTGAGCCCCTTTCAAAAGCCCTGTATTGTCCAGGACAATTACCCGTCTTTCTGCCAAAAACGGCATAGTTTCCGCCATATCTATAATGGCTTGGGGCGCTGCTTCCTTTCCTTGAAAAAGATTTAGGTTCATTTGATCCCCTGCACCAAGCAGAGCTGACTTTAATCTGTTTTTATATTGATTCCGCAAATAGTCTTCTTCTCCGGTCAAAAGATAAATCTGCTGAAACTGGCCTGTTTTTATATCCTGATTGATCCGCTGCAACGCATTCACCTGTTCATTCTTTCTATTTTTTCTTCCCTTTATCTATTCAGACAAAAAAGAGTCAATTTGATAGCTGCTGTTTCGTATGGTTATTTTTATGGCACCTGTCCGGGCAGTTACCAGTACCTTTGAATTAGCTTCCGCTAACCGCTCCAAAGTCTGTTTCCCTGGATGTCCATAGGAATTATTCTGTCCGCAGGAAATAATGGCATACTCCGGTGCCGCTGCCTGCAACAGCTCTGTTCCGGTGGAAGAATTCGAACCATGATGTCCGGTTTTTAAAATATGTATCTTTGGAATATCCGACAGAACTGCTGTTTCCTCTTCTATTCCGGCATCTCCCGTGAACAGCATCCTTACTCCTTCTGCTTCCATCAGGAACATGAGAGACTCCCCGTTTTTATCTGCCGGGCGGCTCTCCTTTCCGGGATACAGGCAGGTTAACACTATTTTGTTACATTTTAACACGTCACCTGCACTTATGCAAACAACTTCCGTACCTGCCTCCTTTGCCGCCTGAAACAATTTTTCATATGCCGCTTCCCCGCCCTTTAAAGCAAGGTGGGAAACTGCCAGATACTGGATATGAATACCGTTTTCTTTACTTTGCTCCAGGCATTCCAAAATTCCGTTATAATGATCACTGTCCGGATGGGTTACAAAGGCATATGTAAGCTTACTGATCCCTTTTGACTTTAAAAAGGGCACGATCCGATAGGTTCCCACCCCGGAAACATCACTGCTCCCGCCATCCATTAAAAAGGAGGCGCCTCCCTTTTCCTGTACGAAAATGCTGTCGCCCTGTCCCACATCTAACATGGTAATTTCTGTATTTTGTTGTACTTTCAAGCATAAAAAAACCACTGCCAGACCTAATAGTAATCCTGTGATCCGTTTTTTCCATTTTGAATAAAAACACAAAATTAGTAATATTATGCCGTAAAAGAGCAGAATCTGCCACAAAGCAGGCTGCCCGATAATCAAAGTGTGACAGGGCATGGATGTGGATATTTCACAAATTCCTTCATAAAGCTTCAGAATCCATTGACATGGGAAAAGCAACAGCTTTCCAAGCTGCGGTTGCCAGACCGCCAATACTCCGCCGGCCATGGCACATGGGAGCAGCAGGCTCATCAGGGGAATGATCAGTAGATTCAATAACAGGGAATACAGGGGAAATTCATAGAAGTAATAGGCTGTTACAGGAAGGGAAAAAAGTGAGACCGACAGACTTCCTGCCAGGTTTTTGACAATTGGATTTTTTCTTTTGCCTTCCGGCAGAAGCTGTTCTATTACTGGCGCAAGAAGTCCGATTCCCATTACTGCACAAAAAGACAAAAGAAAACCTGTATGATAAATATATAGAGGCTGTTCTATCAGCAAAAGAACGCCGGACATTGCCAGCGCAGTGAGCATGTCATAGGTCCTTCCAATGATCTTTCCTGTCAGATAGACAAAAAACATAAAGATTGCCCGAAAGCTGGAGGTTCCTCCTTCAATGAGCATTCCATAAAAAATCATGACTGCCATGCAGGAGACCGCATTTGGAAGGACAGGAAGCCCCATCCTTTTAAGCAGCCTGTAGAGTCCCATTCCGATCAGGGAAATATGCAGGCCGGAAATAGCAAGCACATGGCTGATGCCGGACTGCTTATACAAATTTTTAATATCCGTATCCAGTTCCGATTTATCTCCTAACACCATTGCTTTTAATATTCCTGCTTCCTTTTCCGGAAGGACTTGTTCATATCCTTTTGCCAGCTTCCTTTTCAAACAGTACAGGCTTTCTTTCAATGGATCATATTCAATTGATTCCTTTAACAGGATTGTATTTTTCAGGGAATAGTTTAGATTTAAGATTTGATAATATCTCTTTTGATGAAATTGCCCGGGGTTGGTTGCAGCCTGGAAGCTTTGATAATTGCCCCGGACCTGAATGAAGCTGCCAAGCTTTGGAGCCTTTTCCGTCTTGGCATAGCATAGAATTTGTTCTGTCTCACACTGCAGATAAATCAACAGCGTATCTTTTTTATATTCCTTTTTGTATACTTGTCCCATCCGTTCCACCACTTCTCCATCCCTTTCCATATCTTCATAGAAAGGGATGGGAAAGAGCCATTGAAACAGAAACAGGGCCAGCACAAAGGATAGACAGACCATGCATAAAGGTCTTTTCATATGGTTGTCCTTTCTTTATTTCATAATTTCCAGATTTCTTTCAAAGGTTGCGGACAGCGCAATGGACTCACGGAACATCACATTATTGTCCCCGTTTATGGAAATCTGCACTTTATTGATATTGTTCAGCTCCACCAGCGAATTAACAAGGGAATAAATCGTTACTTCTGCGGAAACATTATATATCTGAGTCAGAAATTCTTCGCTCAAGTTTACATAACACACCCTATCCCTTACTGCTACGCTAATGATGGTCGTTTCGGGATTTACAGTAGGGTTTCCCATGTTTTCTCTCCCCGGTCCGGCAATGATCTGTTCCACCACAAGCTTTTCTAAGGAGATATTGCTATTATAATATTTTTCTTTTGTAAAGGCTTCCAAATGCGCCCCGTCTTCTGAGGCAAAATAAAGTGTCATACTGGCTTTTTCATAGGCATTGATTTCCTGCCCTTCATTGTCCACGAACTGATCTGCTGTCATAACCCCCACTGGTATTCCGCCTGCATCCAAAAGCGCAGCTCCATCTACCATAAACGAAACATACTCGATTCCTTCTATCTGACAAATAGTGCGGACGATTGCTGCCCTTGTGAGCACCTCACTGGTAGGGCTTAAATTTTTATATCCCGCTCCAAAACGCAGGGTCAGCCTTCCCTCCGATAAAGAAAAGCTTTCTAAACCCATTTCATCTGTGATTGTCTGATGAAGCTCTGCATCCTTCGGCACTGCCTTCAGCCTGCCAAAAAGAAAATTCAACTGTTCTCTCATATCACTCAATGTGGTGCTGCACTGGATTTTATCCACTCTTGTTTCTTCTTTATTGAGGACATAAACAAAAAATTGCGTTTCATCTTCATTTTGCCCTTCTATATCCTCTGCGCATCCTCCTGCAAGAAATACCATAGTTAGGAGGAAAAACAGATATATTAACTTTTTCATGATCCTTCCTCCTATTTTGCAATGTAGGTCAGCGGAATCTTTACAAGGAACGTAGTGCCGACTCCTTCCTCACTTTCCACTTTAATAAAGCCTCTGTGCATAAGAATTGCACTTCTGGTTATTGCCAGTCCAAGTCCGGTTCCTCCGATTTCCCTGGAATGTGACTTGTCCACCCTGTAAAAGCGCTCATAAATCTGCTCTAAGGATTCTTCCGGAATGCCTAAACCGTTGTCCTTTACCTCAATGGTAAAAAACTGATGATCTGCATCCAACGTTACCTTTACGAAACCATGGTCGTTATTATACTTAATGGCATTTTCCACCAGATTGGAAATAGCAAGCGTCAGCTTTACCTCATCCACTTCACCGCTTACTTCCCGTTTACTTTCAAAAATAACATCTATATCCCTCTGCTTCGCAATAGGTCTGAGCCGCTTTAAAATAAGCTCACATAATGCATTGATATCAATTGTCTCAATATTTAAATTTGCTGCGGTCTTATCCATCTTTACAAGAGACAGTAAGTCGTTGATTACTTTATTTTCTCTTTCGATTTCATCCGCAATATCTGTCATGAATTCCTTATAAAGCTCCAAAGGCGCATCCTCCTGTGCAATCAGGGAATCGGCAAGCACCTTCATGGAGGTTATAGGCGTCTTCAGCTCATGGGACACATTGGAAACAAATTCCTGTCTGGATTCATCTAACAGCTTCATGCGCCCAAGCAGTTCATTAAATGCCGTTACAATATGCTCCGTCTCTAAATAATCCGGTACGCTGACCGGCTCGTTCTGAAATCCGTCCTGTACCTTGCTGATTGCAGAGGACACTCTTTCAAAGGGCTCAACCAGTATGTTTGAAAGCCCCCACGCCATTCCTACGATGACAATGCTCATTAAAAGCTGTATAATCGTTGCACGCCTGCTTAAAATATCTATGTTGGCTGCAATGCTGTCGGTAGAAACACTGGTAAGCATTACCGCCCTTACCATTGTCCCCTCTCCCGGCAGACCTGATAAGTCTTCTGTTTGATCCTCCTCCTTCGCCGCAGCAATAGGGGTGGTCATTTCTATAAACTGATTCACAGGATCATAGTTCACGATGCTTTCCCCTTTAAAGCAGCGGATCACTTCCTCGGAGATAATGGTTTTCCCCTGACTGATTCCATAAGTATCCTTTACAACATGAAAATTGGAATCCACAATCAGAACACGCCCGTCATAAAGGTTGGAAAGCTGATCCAGCTCAGCATTGATCACCTCCGAGGAAGCATCCTTCAAGTAATTGTATGTAATTAAATGATTAGCTAAAATCATAAACTGGGTTTGTACATCAGAAATACGGACATCTACGGCTCTTTTTTCATAGTTCTGCAAAATGCCGTAGCGCAAAATCGTAGTAGGCACAATACCTACCAGCAGTATGATAAAAAAGATACGAAACTTAAGACTTCGCACTACCTTGCTCTTGGCTATATACTGATTTATCTTTTCCTTCATTTATACCCTCAATCTTTATAGTAATAGCCCACACCCCACTTTGTATGGACATACTTCGGCTCGCTTGGATTTGCTTCTATCTTTTCCCGAAGACGCCGGATATGCACGTCTACCGTTCTTACATCTCCCGGGTAATCCGCTCCCCAGACGATTTTCAGCAGGCTCTCCCTGCCGTATACTTTATTGGGATTCAGCACAAGAAGCTCTAAAACATCAAACTCCTTTGCTGTCAGGTTAATTTCCTTACCTGCAATATAAACCCGCCTTCCGTCGCAATCCAGACATAAATCTCCTCTTTCAATGATAGAGTTTTTCTCTTTCTTTTCTTCTTTTTTGGCGGTACGGCGCATAATAGCCTTAATCCTTGCTTTGACCTCCAGAATATTAAAGGGCTTTGTGATATAGTCATCGGCACCGTATTCCAGTCCCATGATCTTATCCATATCATCTCCTTTTGCAGTAAGCATCACAATGGGCACGCCGGAAAAATCACGAATCTGCTGGCACACCTCAAGCCCTGACAGCTTAGGCAGCATAATATCTAAAAGGATTATATCATATTCCTTTTCCTTTGCCAGATTCAGGGCCTCTTCCCCATCATAGGCACATTCCACTTCCATGCCATCCTGCTCTAAACTGAACCGGATTCCCTTTACAATCAGTTTTTCATCATCTACTACTAAAACCCTTTTTGCCATTTCCTTCTCCAATTACACAAGTTCTGATTCCTTTTTCTATGAATTATTTCACTTTAATCTTATCCTTAATTTTACTAAACAGCCCTTCTTTAATTCCAGTCACGTTCTTAATTTCCTCAATTGCCGAAAAGCCGCCATTGGCCTCCCTGTATGCGATAATACTTTCCGCTCTGCTCTCTCCCACTCCGGATAAGGTGCAAAGCTCCTCCTTTGAGGCCGTGTTGATATTGATCAGTCCATCCTGAGCCTGTTTTTCTTCCATGCCGGCAATGGCTGTTTTTTCTCCCTGCTCCCACTCTTCCGTTGTGGGAATAAAGAGCTGTTCCCCGTCTTCCAAAGGCTTTGCCAGATTCAGGGACGCTTCATATGCTTCCGGCAGAAATCCTCCTGCCCTTTCAATTGCCTGAAAAGCCCTTGCATCATACGAAAGCTCATAAACTCCCGGAGCGGCTACCGCCCCGCATACATATACGAAAATCTTTCCGGCATTTTCTTCTTGCAAATCCTTATCCTTTTCAATATATGCATCTTCTCCTGAAAGCTGAACCTTTTTGTCCTCCGCACCTGCTTCTTCCGGAGCGATTTCCGCCTCCCGGTTTTCTTCCGCCTGCACAAAGGTCACTTCTTTTTTACCGCATCCCGCTGACAACAGCAGGACACTTCCTAAAATTCCAATCATAATCCGTCTTTTTCTAATATCATTCATACATAGCTCCTTTATGTGTCCATAAAAGTCCCTCTATGCCAATGATATTTTCATTGTATTCTAAATCATATTTGCTGGCAAGTACAATTTTCTTAATTTTTTATTTAAAAATGATTGTTTAGCCTGTTTTGTCAGGGGGGGGGTTTGATGTGAGGACGTGGGATCCGGCATGGCATAGGATAGTATTCTGGGCACGCTCTCGCTCTGCAAAGACGCAGCGGTACTAACGCATCAAAATACGATGCGTAAGTGCCGGCGACTTTGCCAAGGTCCAGAAGACTATCCTATGCCATGCCGGATCCCACTGTGTATCGAAAAGCCGTCTGTTCCTTTTAAAAAAAGCCTAAGATTATGGTAGCGGTAGACAATACTTATTAAAATTTAAAACGTATCGGCTGAGACGAAACAGCACCAGAGAGAGGAGAGCGGAGTCCATGCATTGTTTTTGATGGCGATTTTCCTTAACAGCCTATCCACTGCCCAGGG
>CAMWWJ010000091.1 GCA_947177925.1 uncultured Lachnospiraceae bacterium | reverse complement strand
TGCCGGCGACTTTACTTTTCCCCGATCTTGTATCGGGGACTTTCCTTATAGGCCCCTAAGACTATTCTATGCCCTGCCAGCTCCCACTGTGTATCGAAATGCCGTCTGGTGCTTGGTGCTTTGAAAGAGTTTAGGATAGACTTTCATATTTCGATATGGTTTCATATGATAGATTCATATGTTGAATTCATATATAAAAGAAACGGATAACACTTATCAAAGAGTACCGGCTGAAAGGAAACAGCAGCAGAGGGATGAGAGCGGATTCCATGCATTGTTTTTGACAGCAATTTTCCTTAACAGCCTGCCCACAACCCAGGGGAAAATGGCCATGGACGGCCATTTTAGGCATATTGCGGCATGGACGCCGCTATATGCCGACCCGAACGGTACCAACACCTGAAATCAGGCTGTTTAGGAAAATCGCTGTCAAAAACACCGCATGGAATCCGCTCTCATCCCTCTGCTGCGTCCCCCAGCCAATACCTTTCAAAAAACATCCCATACTGTAACTTCTAATCATTTCTCACACATAGCAAAAGGCACCCCGTATCCGCATACAGAGCGCCTTCTCTTGCCTTTCAAATCAAATCATAAACCATTTATTATTTTTTCTTTGAATTCACCATTTTCGTCTTCATTAAATACCAAAGTGCACCGGTAATGCATACGGAGGAGTATGCGCCGCAAATGATGCCTGCCATAAGAGGAAGAGCAAATTCACGGATGCTGGTCACACCGAATACATACAGAGCTGCAACCATGACGAATGTGGTCAGGGAAGTATAGATACTTCTTGTCAATGTCTGGGTAATACTGCTGTTTACCACTTCCTGTAAATCTCCTTTTCCCTTTCCGCCTGCTAAATGCTCACGGATTCGGTCGAAGATGACAATGGTGGCATTGATGGAGTAACCAACGATGGTAAGCATACATGCAATAAAGGTATTTCCTACGGAAATCTTTGCAACTGCATAAAATGCCAGCACTACCAATACATCATGACACAATGCCAGTACCGCACTGGCTGCAAAACGGATATCGCTGAAACGGAACCAGATATAAATCAGCATACAGATGGTGGCAATAATGACTGCCACTACCGCATCCATCTTCATCTCATCGCTGACTGCCGCACTGATGGTTTCTGCGGTAATCTTTTCCGCATCTACACCAAAATGATCTACCATCGCCTGATTAAAGGCTTCTCTTTCGTCTACCGACAAGGTTCTCGTCTTAATGATTACTTCATTTGTGCCCGTTACCTTCTGGGTCTGTACATTTCCGTCTCCGGTAACTTCTTCCACTACCGGCACCACATTGGAATCAATGTCCCCGATGGATAAATCTTCGTTAAAGGTTACATTGGTGGACGTACCGCCTTTAAATTCCAGACTGTAATTGAGCATGTCCCCCGTATTTACTTTATTGATTCCCATAAATACAAAGCCTGCCACGATCACAACAAGGGATACACCTATGAAAACTGCCTTTTTGGAAAGGAAATCAATGGATTTTCTTTCTTTGATGCTTCCATAAAGCTTTTCACTTTTCAGTCCCAGAGCATAAAGGGCATTGATAAGCAGTCTTGTTACTACCAAAGCGGTAAACATGGATAATACAATACCAAGTCCAAGTGTCTGTGCAAAGCCTTTTACTGTACCGGAGCCTTTGATTCCAAGCACCAGCGCCGCAATCAGGGTTGTGATATTTCCGTCCACGATAGCGGAAAATGCTTTCTGGAATCCAATCTTAATGGCAGAGCTTACTGTTTTTCCAGTTCCTAACTCTTCCTTCACACGGGCAAAGATAATAACGTTGGCATCCACTGCCATACCGATGGACAAGATAATACCTGCAATACCCGGTAAGGTTAACGTAATATCAAAAGCATTTAATGCTACTAAAGTCATTCCTGTATAGATCAAAAGTGCAATAGCAGACACAAAGCCCGGAAGCAGGTAAACAACCGTCATAAAAATCATAACAATAACAAGTCCTACCACTCCTGCAAGCAAGCTTGTCTTCAGTGCTTCTTCTCCTAACTGTGCACCTACCACGTTGGAGCGAAGCTCTTTAAGCTCCAGCTTCAAACCACCGATACGGATGGTAGAAGCCAGTCTTTCCGCTTCTTCAAAATCCTTCATGCCGGTAATGCTTGCCTCTCCGTTTGGAATGGGGCTGTTTACATTGGGAACACTGACAAAAGCGCCATCATAATAAATACCAATGCTCTCTCCCCTCTGATATGCCTTTGTGGTAGCATCTGCAAACTTCTTTGTTCCTTCACTTGTCAGTGTGAGCTGTACTGCAATTTCGTTATTTTTCATTTCATCGGCAATCTGGCCGGCTTCCGCATTTTTTACATCCGTTCCGGTCAGTACAATGCCGCCGTCCGCTTCTATCTCGGCAATGCTTTTGTTCAATACATAAACCGGAGCGCCGTCCTCATCCGTTAAAACCGTACCGTTTTCATCTATTCCATAGCCATAGTTATTCGTTCCGTCGCTTCCAGTCTGGGCGATGAAATACAGGGAACCGGGCTGTCCCAGCTCCTCCAGAATCGTATTGGCATCGGATACACCGGGAATTTCAATGCTGATACGCTTGCTTCCTTCCTGATACACCTGTGCTTCCGTACTATACTTTTCCACACGTTTTTGAAGCTTATAAACGGTATCCTTCATATCCGCTTCGCTTGCTTCCTCTTCTCCTACTACCTCGTATGTGATACTGACGCCGCCGGCCAGATCAAGCCCCTGCTTGATGTTTGCGGCAGAACCTGTTTTCGTAGGACCAAATCCAATAATGGAGGTATATGCCAAAAGTCCCATAACAAGTACTGTTGCAATCAATACCAATGCTGCTTTACTTTTTTTCATGTTAAAACTTCTCCTCTCACTCAGCCAAAGCCGCTTTTATCATAATTGCACATTCAATGCGCTTTCTTTGCAGCTCACAACCTATGTCATAAGCCCCATTTATATTGCCATGGAAATGGTAGGAATTTGCCGCACAGCCGCCGCTGCAGTAAAATTTGGCAAAGCATTCCTTACACGCTTCCTTTGCATACACATTACAGCCTTTAAATTCATCCCTGATGGCAGTATTGGTAATTCCTTCCTCCACATTTCCCATAAGGAACTGCTCCTGCCCTACGAACTGATGGCAGGGATAAAAGTCTCCCCAGGGAGTCACTGCCAGATATTCCGTTCCCGAACCACAGCCGGAAAGCCTTTTTGCCACACAGGGGCCTCCTGCCAGATCAATCATAAAGTGGAAAAAGTTCACTCCCTTTCCCGCTTTCTTTCTCTCTATCAAGGCAAGGGCAAGCTTGTCATACTCTTCTAATATGGCAGGGATGTCCTCTTTTCGGATAGCATACTCTTCTGTATCCTCTGCCACTACCGGCTCCACGGAAATCTGCTGAAAGCCCAGATCCGCCAGATGAAGCACATCTTTTGCAAAATCCAGATTGTGATGGGTAAAGGTGCCTCTTACATAATAATTCATCTGGTTCCTGCTTTCTGCCACCTTCTGAAACTTGGGGACAATCCGTTCATAGCTGCCTTGTCCTCCCCGAAAGGGACGCATGAAATCATGGACTTCCTTCCGCCCGTCAATGCTTAGGACAATGTTTGCCATTTCCTTATTGGCAAACTCTAAGATTTCATCATCCAGCAAAACACCGTTTGTAGTCAGGGTGAAACGGAACTTTTTCTTATTTGGCTCTTCTAAGCTCCTGCCATAAGCAACCAGGTCTTTTACTACCTGCCAGTTCATAAGCGGCTCTCCTCCAAAGAAGTCCACTTCCAGATTCACCCGGTTTCCGGAATTTGCCACAAGAAAGTCCAGTGCCTTTTTTCCTACTTCAAAACTCATAAGTGCCCTTCTTCCATGGTATTCCCCTTCTTCCGCAAAACAATACTTACATGCAAGATTGCAGTCATGGGCAATATGCAGGCACAATGCCTTTACAACCGTTTCCCGGTTTTTAAAATCTCCTATATATGCTTCATAAATATCCTCTGTATAGAGCATTCCGTTTTCATGCAGAGCCAGGATTTCTTCTATTGCTTCCTTTATTTCTTCCTGAGCAATCCCTTTGCCTGCAGCCGTTTCGGAGTCAAAGACCCTCTTTTCCTTTACAAGCTCATATAGTTCTTCCTTTGTTTTCCCTGCTTTTACTCCGTCCTCTAAGAACGGTATCATCTCATACACAACTCTGTCCACCACATGCACCGCTCCGCTGTTTACGTCAAGGGCAATGTAAAAGCCGTTGTTTTCATAACAATGTACCACGAACCTATTCCTTTCTTCCTACATAACGTATAATAAGCAGCGATGGATTATCGCTGCTTAAGAAACATCATTATTTTACTTTTTCGCAACTTTGATTGCCTACGGTACAGGATGTCTTGCAAGCTGACTGGCAGGATGTCTGACATTCTCCACAGCCGCCTTTTTTCATGGACTCCTTAAAATCCCTTGTGCTTAATGTTTTAATGTGTTTCATAATTAGGCCTCCTTCTATGTATAAAGTTTTCAAATATTCCTGCTTTTTTTGTCTTTTTGACAATTTGCATTCCACATTATAACATACTTTTTTACGGTTTTAAAGACTTTTGTCAAAACTTTTTTGTGGTTCAGGATTCCTCTCACTTTTCTCCGTTGAAACAGCAGTCTTAGAAGAAGCTTCTTTTCTCTCTTCCGGTTCAGGAAGCGTTAATGTCACCTTTTTAATCCGGTTTTTATTGACTGAGGTAGCAGCAAGCTTTGTCCCGTCAGGAAGTTGGATTTCTTCGCCGGGAGTTGGAAGTCTGTCCAATGTTTCAATTAAAATACCGCCGATAGAATCGTAATTTTCCGAATCCAGGGTTGTGAAAAGGACATCGTTGATGTCATCCAGCTTCATAGAACCTTCCACCAGATACTTGCCAGGTTCCAGCTCCTTGATCAGTTCCTTTTCTTCGTCATCATATTCATCCCGGATTTCACCTACGATTTCTTCCAAAAGATCCTCCATGGTAATCAGTCCCACGGAAGCACCGTACTCGTCCAGTACAATAGCGATGTTAATAGCCCCTTCCCGCATTTCCATTAACAGATCATTGGTTTTCTTGTATTCATAAGTATAATAGGTTTCCCTCAAAATATCCCGTATGGAAAAATCGGTTTTCTTTGCGGTAAGGAAGAAATCCTTTAAGGTAACAATACCGATGATATTATCCGTGTCATTTTCATAAACAGGAATACGGGAGTACATGCTTTCCTTAAATACATTTTGAAGCTCCCTGTAAGAGGCTTCTACATCTATCATAGTCATATCAATACGTGGTATCATAATATCCTTGGCACAGGAATCTCCAAAATCGAATACGTTTAAAATCATTTCTCTTTCTTCTGATTCAATGACTCCATCCTCATGGCTTACATCCACATAAGTCTTTAATTCACTTTCTGTCATATAAGAGGATTTTTTATTAGGATCCACATGGAGCAGCCATAAAAAAGCATTTACCAGCTTATCTACCAGAAATATAACGGGAGTCAGCACCCACATAAGCCCATAAATGGGATAGCAGTAAACCAGCGCAATTTTTTCCGCATTGTTGATTGCCCAGGTTTTCGGAATAATCTCACCAAAGAGCAGAACAAGAATTGTCAACGCACCAGTGGCAATCCCCACCCAGGTTTCACCCAACATCCGGATCGTCAGAGCCGTGGCAAGGGAGGTGGCGGAAATATTCACCACATTGTTTCCAATCAAAATGGCGCTGAGCATCTTGGCTGGTCTTTCCAGAACCTTTTCCAAAATCATGGCCGACCGATTGCCTTGATCCACCAATGTTTTGATCCGAATCCTATTTACTGTCGTCAATGAATTTTCTGCTGATGAGAAAAAAGAAGACAATAAAAGGAGCACTGCTAAAATAACAAGTTGTATGACACCAGAGGTATCCAAAGTATAACCACTCCTTTATAAATTAGTATTGGTAAGTCTAATTCCAGACTTACACTAATATAAATAGTAATATAAAATGATAAAAATTACAAGGAGGTTTCTATGGAACAAGGCATAAAAAAGAGGGTCGATATACTGTTTCTGCTAAAATTACTGGCTTTCTCCTATATTTTAACGGCTGTTTTCCTGCTGGTCTTATCCATGCTTTTATATAAGTTCCGTTTAAGTGAAACGATCATCAATATAGGAATTGTTGTTATTTACATAGCAGCGACCTTTCTTACAGGCTTTCTGGCCGGGAAAAAAATAGGAACGAAAAAGTATCTGTGGGGGCTGTTCCTGGGCGCTGGATATTTTTTGATTTTGACTTTGATTTCCCTGCTCATCAACCATGGAATCAGTGATTTTTCGGGAAATTTTCTATCTACGCTGTTTTTGTGCGTGGGAAGCGGGATGCTTGGGGGAATGCTTAGTTGAAAGCATTTGTCAATTGGCTGTTGAAACAGCCAATTGACAAATGCTGCAAAACTTTTCAGATATGAAAGCTCTATCATTTCTACCATTTTCAGCTATTTATTAAAATGGAACAATATTTTTTCTTTTGCCATTGGATATTTCGTTCTGCTGATTGGAATTTTTACATCATTTTGTAAAATCAGTTCTGTTCTGTTAAATTCCTTGATGTAATCCATATTGATCAAATAGCTTTGATGAGGTCTTAGAAAATGAGGCGGCAGCTTTGCTTCAATATCTCCGATTTTCATATGAAAGCTTTTATCCGCTCCCTTCATATGCAAAAGAAGATTCCTGCCTTTATTTTCTATGTATAAAATTTCATTTGCCGGTATCTTTTCAACCGTTCCCTTCTGTTCGATATGAATGGATTTTTTCCATTCACTCTGTACTTTGGCAATAGATTTATCAAGTGCCCTGTATAAAGGTTCCTTTTCTATCGGCTTTAACAAAAAATAAGCCGGGCTTGCCTCAAAAATTTCCGTAGCATAGTGCAAATATCCTGTCATAAATATAATCTGAGCCTTGGGAAACTTTTCCTGTATTTTCTTTGCATACATTATTCCGCTCTGCTGCCCACCTTCTGTCTCAAACTGAATATCACTAATCAGGATATCCGCAGCTTTACGGGGAGATTCCTTCCATTCGCAAATAAGCTCTTCAGGATTTTGGGCGGTGGTAATGGAAAAAATATCTCCGTATCTTTCTTCTATCAATTTCTTTAAATTAGATACTATCTTCTTTTCATCATCACACAGAGCAATCTTTATCATTTATGCTTCCTCTTCCACTGCTAAAAGGCTGCTAATCTGCTTCCTGAGCTTATCAAGCTGTGCCTGCAGTTTTCCATTCTTTTCCCGGAATGCTTCCGCCACCTCTTCAAGCTGTTCCTCGTAAAGCTTTCTCATTTTATCCAATTCAGCCTCATGGCTTTCATTCAACTTTGCAATCTTATCCTGCTCTTTGGCTGTCATTTCTTCTTTTATGCTGGCATTTTTATCCCGAAATGCCTTTGCAACCTCTTCTAGCTGCTCACTGTAAAGAGTTTTCATCTTCTCCATTTCGGCTTCGTGGCTTTCTTTCATGCCGGAAGTACTATTTTCTTCTTTATATTGTTCAAATTCCATTTTTAAGGATGCTGTCTTTTTACGGAACGCCTGCTGCACCTCTTCCAGCTGCTCATGATACAGAGTCTTCATTTTAATCATCTCCTGTTCATGATCATCCTTTAATTTTGCAATTTCTTTTTCGTGTTCCATGGAGAGTCTGGCCTTCTCTTCGCCAAATTCCGTATATAGCCTTGCAATTTCTTTTTTATGTCCCCCAAACAAATTTCCAAAAAATCCCATACCATTCTCCTTCTTCCAACACAAAATATAGTGCTTTTCTCTTCTGCCAATACTGACAGTTGTATTTTACCATTTTAATGCAAAAAAGAAAAGGGCATACCTGCCCTTTTCCCGTTTTTTTATTAAAAACCGATTATTTTACATCCTTCATTGAGAAGCTGATTCTTCCCATCTTATCTTTGCCAAGGCAGACTACCTTTACTTCATCCCCAAGAGTAAGCACATCCTCTACCCTGTTGATTCTATCCTTGGAAATTTTGGAAATATGAACCATTCCTTCCTTACCCGGCGCAAATTCCAGAAAAGCTCCGAACTCCTTAATGCTTACTACCTTACCTTTGAATACCTGTCCTTCCTCAAAATCGGTAGTAATGATCCGAACCATTTCAAGAGCTTTGTTCATCATGTCACTATCCGTACCGCAGATGGAAACCGCACCATCATCTGTGATATCGATCTTTACCCCTGTACGGTCAATAATTGTATTGATTGTTTTTCCTCTCTGTCCTACTACATCACCGATTTTCTCAGGATCGATCTGAATCTGGATGATCTTAGGCGCATAAGGACCTACTTCTTTTCTTGGCTCTGCAATGGCAGGAGTCATAATTTCGTTCAAAATATATTCCCTTGCTTCTTTTGTTCTTCTGATTGCTTCTTCTACAATCGGCCTTGTTAAACCATGAATCTTAATATCCATCTGAATAGCTGTAATACCGTCGTGTGTACCTGCTACCTTAAAGTCCATATCTCCGAAGAAGTCTTCAAGCCCCTGAATATCCGTAAGGACGATATAATCATCATCAGAGTCTCCTGTAACGAGACCGCAGGAAATACCGGCCACCTGTTTCTTAATGGGAACACCCGCTGCCATAAGGGACATGGTGGAGGCACAAATGGAAGCCTGAGAGGTGGAACCGTTTGATTCAAAGGTCTCGGATACTGTCCGGATTGCATATGGGAATTCCGCTTCTGATGGCAGCACCGGAACTAAAGCCTTTTCTGCCAATGCTCCGTGACCAATCTCACGTCTTCCCGGTCCTCTGCTTGGCTTTGTTTCTCCAACAGAATATGATGGGAAATTATAATGGTGCATATATCTTTTATTTGTTTCATTTACATCCAGACCGTCGATTCTTTGCTGCTCAGACAAAGGCGCCAGTGTGGTAACGGTGCAAATCTGAGTTTGTCCACGTGTGAACATAGCGGAACCATGTACTCTCGGAATCAAATCCACTTCTGCCGCAAGCGGTCTGATTTGTGTGATTTCACGACCGTCCGGACGCTTATGATCCTTTAAGATCATCTTACGGACTGTTTTTTTCTGGTATTGATATAAAGCTTCTCCTAAAATTTCAAGCCATTCTTCTTTTTCTGCAAATGCTTCCTCTAACTTTGCACTGATATTCCGGATATTTTCTTCACGCACCTGCTTTTCATCGGTAAATACTGCCTCTTCCATTTCTTCCGGGGTTACGATTTCTTTCATGGCCGCAAACATTTCTTCCGGAATGGCACAGCTTGTATAGGAATGCTTTTCCTTTCCCACTTCTGCTACAATCTGATTCATAAAGGCAATAATCGTCTGATTAATTTCATGAGCCATATAAATCGCTTCAATCATCTTGTCTTCCGGTATTTCATTGGCACCAGCTTCAATCATGATTACCTTTTGTGCGGTAGAAGCTACAGTTAAGTTCAAATCACCGTTCTTCCATTGCTCCTGGCTTGGATTTACCACAAACTGTCCATCCACCATACCAATCTGTGTAGTAGCACAAGGTCCGTCAAAAGGAATGTCAGAAATACTCGTAACAAGAGCTGCACCAATCATAGCGGTAAGCTCCGGCCTGCATTCCGGATCCACAGACATAACCATGTTGTTTAAAGTAACATCATTTCTATAATCCTTTGGAAACAAAGGACGCATGGGCCTGTCAATGACACGGCTGGTAAGAATGGCATTTTCCGATGCCTTTCCTTCTCTTTTATTAAATCCTCCCGGGATTTTTCCGACTGCATAAAGCTTTTCTTCATATTCTACGCTAAGAGGGAAGAAATCAATTCCTTCTCTCGGCTTGTCCGATGCTGTTGCAGTAGATAATACGGTAGTATCGCCGTATTTAATCAAGGCTGCACCGTTTGCCTGGGCACACACTCTTCCGATATCTACAGATAAAGTGCGTCCGGCTAATTCCATGGTGAAATTTTTGTACATAGTTCTTCTCCTTTTCTGATGATGGGCTTTCCCCAAAATAATGGTTGTTAAAAGCAAGCTGCTTTTTCATCAGGAAGAAGCTCCGAAACTACTGAAACAGACATGACCCGCCTTCCGGTCATGGTTCTTTCAGTGGTCTCGGCATTCATCTTCTTCCCTTTCTATAAATAGAGGCGGATATCTCTATCCGCCTCATTTACATCATTGTACCAAATTATTTTCTGATTCCAAGTCTTTCAATTAAAGAACGGTATCTTTCAATATCAGTTTTCTTTAAGTAGTCGAGCAAACCTCTTCTCTTACCTACCATTTTTAGAAGACCTCTTCTGGAATGATGATCCTTCTGATTTACCTTTAAGTGCTCTGTAAGCTCATTGATCCTTGCTGTCAACACTGCGATTTGTACTTCCGGTGAACCGGTATCGCCTTCTGTTCTTGCATATTCATTGATGATTGCTGTTTTCTTTTCTTTCGAAATCATTACTTTTCTCCTTTTCTTTTAACCGCCTTCTGCTAAGAATGGGTTGGAGCTTCCCGTTTCTGAGACAGTGGCTGAATTTATACTTTGAAAAGTATAGCATAGTTTTTTTGGTTTGTAAACTGTTTTTGAAGGGGATTTTGAT